>JAMFSN010000146.1 GCA_026225295.1 Frankia alni | reverse complement strand
TGGCCACCCACGCCACCGGTCGCAGCGGCAGGATCAGCACCCCCAGCCCGAGCCGCACCCGGCTGGTAACCGCCGCCGCCGCAGCCAGCGCGATCGTGCTGTCCAACACAGGCGCGCCGCCGCCGGCGACCAGCTGGTCGACCACCCAGACGGACTCGAGCCCGAGATCCTCCGCATGCCGGGCCGCCGCGGCGACGTCGCCGGGACGCTCGTCGGGCCCGCTCATCGTCGGGAGAAAGATCCCCACGTCCAGGGCCATGACGGTTCTCCTTCGGGTCGTCGGTTCCGGTTTGTAACCGACCCCCATCCTGGGAGACGAGCGACGACGACGGAAGGAGGCACATTGATGTCACCTGGTAACACCGGTGAGACCGCCGTCGGCGTTCCGGACATCCGCAACGCGGGTTCGATTCCCGTCGCCCGCTCGACCCATCGAACCACAGGTGCATGGGGTTTTCCGTTCTGGTACCGACTTTATCCATAATCAATCGAATTCAATCGGCCTGCTCCCATTTTCCCTCAATAGCGCTCCTCTTGCGGGTGAAATGACGAAATTTCAGCCGGGCCGCTGGTTCACCGTATAATCGCTGGGCGTCCACGAGCGTTGCGATACGGCGCGAGTCGATCTACTGTTCCGGCTCGTGGCCCCAATCTGGAGCCGCACGGGAGACTTCTGGGGAGCCAACTGTGCGTCGTAGCATTGCATCGGTAAGTATCGGTCTGCTGTCCGGTTTCACGCTGCTTTCCCTATCCGGTATGGGTATGGCGCAGGCGGCCACCGCAGGCAGTGCGAGCACGTCAGCACCGAGGTTGGTACATAGAGGGAATGCCTATCTGAACCACCCCCTCGGCAAGTCGGCAAACAAATATCACAACGGAGGCTCTGGCTTCAAGATTGTCGCGTCGTTCGACACTTCTATCACCCAGAGTCCGAACGCCGCGGCGATCGAAAAGGGGGTCAAAGACGACATCGATACGCTCGGGCGTCTCATTTCTACACCGGTCACCGTGACGATCGACTTTGCGAGCGTCTCGAACGGGCTCGGTGGCTCGGCGACGTACTACAACGAGGAGCCCTACTCGAAATACCGATCGGACCTCACACACCAGAAGGCCCGCTCGACGTACGACAACCAGGCGCTGCGATCGCTGCCGACGACCTCGGCCAACCCGGTCAACGGCAATGCCAACGTGAATCTGACTCTGCCACTGCTGCGGGCAACCGGGGAAGCCGCCCTCGGAAACACCGGCAACCATGTTGACAGCACGGTCATGTTGAACACGTCGATCATGAATCTGTCGCGCACCGGGCCGCAGGACCCCGCGAAGTACGACTTGAGGCAGGTCGCGATGCACGAGATCGTCGAGGTGCTCGGCGCCGGCGGTGCGGGCTCCGGGCTCCTGTCCAACCAGGTCGGGTCGATGGACCTGTTCCGCTACAGCTCGCACGGCGTGCGCAGCTACACGACGGACCCGAACGCAAAGGCCTACTTCTCCGTCAACCGGGGGGTCACGAACCGTGGCTACTTCAACCAGGACAGCGGCGGCGACTACGGCGACTGGAGTAGCGACCTGAACAAGCGGCCGCAGGTTCAGGACGCTTTCTCGACCCCCGGCCTCCAGCTCAACCTCGACACCAACGAGAAGATCGCTCTGGACGTCGTCGGCTACCACGTCTGCGGTCTTGACTCCTACTGAAGACATTCGTAAGCGCGGTTGACTGGTGGCCGGGGTCCTGAGAACGCCGGCCACCAGGGTCCGCGTACCGCGGACCCCCGCCGATCCCGGGCCTCCGGCCAGCAACGCGCGCGCCTCGGCCAGGAGTTCGGCCTGCCGGTACCATTCGCCAATCGGGCGTGGCCGTCGGCCACATCCGCCGGCGGGACCGGCGGCGTGAACCAGCCGTCCGCGTGACGGGCCGCCCGGGCCAGCGCCGGGCCGGACATCCCCCCGACGAGAATCGGCGGCACCTTCGCCCCCGGCGCGAGCTGAACGAGCGGACCGTCCGGCCGCCCGTCCAGCTGGACGGGCCGGCCGGCGATCAGGTCCCGCAGTGCGCCGCCGCCGACGACCAGCTGGTCGACCACCCAGACGGACTCGAGCCCGAGATCCTCGGCGTGCCGGGCCGCCGCGGCGACGTCGCCGGGACGCTCGTCGGGCCCGCTCATCGTCGGAAGGAAGATCCCCACGTCCAGGGCCATGACGGTTCTCCTTCGGGTCGTCGGTTCCGGTTTGTAACCGACCCCGATCCTGGGAGACGATCGACGGCGACGGAAGGAGGCACATTGATGTCACCCGGTAACACCGGTGAGACCGCCGTCGGCGCTCCGGACATCCGACAGACCGACGCCTGCGAGATCCGGGACCTCCTCGACCGGCTCGGCGGCAAGTGGTCATTGCTGGTCGTCGAACTGCTGGGCAGCGGCACGCACCGGTTCACCGAGCTGCGCCGCACCATCGACGGCATCAGTCAGCGCATGTTGAGCCTCACCCTTCGCCAGCTCGAACGCGACGGGCTGGTCCGCCGGACCGTCCACCCGACCGTCCCGCCGCGGGTCGACTACGCCCTCACGCCGCTGGGCGGCACCCTGCTGGAGATCATCAAGCCGCTGGTTACCTGGACCCGCGCGCACCGCGACGAAATCGCGGCCGCCCGCGCCGCCCACGACGCCGCCGGACGCTGAAGTCAACCCGTGACCGGGAAACGGAACTAAACACCTGGCGAATCGGATCTCCGGGACCGCGGGATTCGACGCTCAGCGTCATTGGTTCACTAGTCAACCAGCCCCCGACCCCCGGTTGACGCGGCCTTTTTTCCGCGCCAACCGGGGGTCGGGATCAGGGCCGGTTCAGTCCGTGGTCAGGACCGGTCAGGACCGGGCCGGGCAGCTCGCGCCCGCCCAGCCGAGCACGACGCAGTACGTGTCGCGGCTGACCTTCCACTGGCCGTCGACGATCAGGGCGATCCCGTTCGCCGTCCCGAAGTCGGCCCCGTCCTGGTCGGTGACGCTGAAGGGGACCGACGCGTGGCGCGGGTCGGTGAACGTAACCGTGCCGGTTGTGACCCGGGCGGAGGCGACCGCCGTGGGGTAGTTGGCTGTCGCCTGGGCGAGCGCGCCGGCCAGCGACGGGCCGTCCTCGACCGCGGCCAGGGCTTCGGCCGGTGTCCCACCGCCGGTGAGGGCCTGGTGGAAAGCCGCGGCGATGGCCGTGCGGGCCGCGGCCGGGTCCGCCGGCGGACGACCGGCGCGGGGCGGGCAGGTGGCGCCGGCCCAGCCCAGGACCAGGCAATACGTGTCGCGGCTGACCTTCCAGCGACCGCCGACCTGGACGGCTCCACCAACCTGCGTCCCGAAGTCGAGCCCGTCCGGGTAGGTCACGTGGAAACGGAGCGCCGCCGTGCGCGGGTTGGTGAAGACGAGCGCTCCGGTGCTGACCTTCGCGTTCGCCGTTGCCGTCGGGAAGTTCGCCATCGCCTGGGCCAGCGCGCCGGCCAGCGACGGGCCGTCGTCAACCGCCGCCAGCGCCCGAGCCGGCGTCCCACCCCCGGTCAGCGCCTGGTGATAGGCGGCCCGGATCGCCCCCGCCGCGGCGGCCGGATGCAGCGGCGGGCGGCCCGGCTTCGGCAGGGCCGGCGGCGGCGGGGTCGTGGGCGTGGGAGCCGGTGCGGGCGTCGCGGCCGCCGACGTCACGGCCGCGGTGACGGCCGCCGGCGTGGGGGCCGCCGCGCCCGCCGCCGAGGCGCCCACCAACGAAGCACCGGCCGTTATTGCGACGAGCAGACCGCCCACAATGGCTCTGCGTTTGGTGACACCCGTTGCGAAGAATGGTCGTGTGCGCGTGGGGAACATGTGACTCCCTTCGGAGCGGCGCGGTGCCGCACCGATAAAGACGCGTTTAACGACCTCCGAGGTTGACTGTCGGACCGAATTTCTTCGCGGTCACCCTGGGATTTCACAACATACGCTCAATGCCGATTGAATGTACGCGGCGGACCCCCGCGGGACCAGGAGTTTCTCCGCCGAGCCCGACTGATCAGGAGCCGGTCGGCCCGTCGGCGGGCGCGCGCTCAGCCGAGGCGTTGGCTGCGCCGCGAGCGGTGCCGGCGGTCCGTTCGGGCCGGGGCCTCCGCGCCGTACGGGTTGTGGGGGCGGGACGGTGCGGTGCGGACCGGGCGGACCCACAGCTGCGCGGCCAGCCGACCGTCGCCGAGGACCCAGACTCCCCAACCGTCCCGGTCGGGGCCGTCCGACCGCAGGCGCATGACCCGGTCGGTCGCCCACTGCTCGACGTCGCCGCGCATCGTGGCCGTAAGGCCGGGCAGGACCGCCAGATGCGGTGGATCGCCGTCGACCACCGAGACACCGGCGATGTGCTCGGGATGCGGGCGGAGCGCGCCGACATCGGCGGTCTCCTCGACCACTCCACCCAGAGACCGGAACGGCCCCTCGGAGCTACCTTCACGCATGATTTACAGCGTATGTCGTTAATCAGGGAAACACGATACAGATCTTTCCGTAACAAGAAGCGGAGAATTGTCCACACTTTCTCCGATTACTAACGCCTCCCCGCTCACAGCGCGACCGCGGTGCCGGTCACGGCGATGCCGGTCCCCGGTCCGGCCGGGATGCCCACGGTGAGCAGGCCCGGGCGGCCAAGATCGTCGCCCTGGTGAACGGTGACGGTCGCGGGCGGCGTGACCAGGCCGAACTCGCGGAGGTAACCACCCAGCGCGGCGGCCGCCGCCCCGGTGGCCGGGTCCTCGACGATCCCACCCGGCGGAAACGGGTTGCGAGCGAAGAACACCAGTTCCGAGGCCCGCCAGAGCAGGTTCACGGTCGTCCAGCCGCGCGCGGCCATCAGCTCACCGAGCGCCGACCAGTCGTAGTCGAGGTCGGCGAGCCGCTGGCGGGAACCGGCCGCCAGTACCGGATGCCAGGCGCCGGCGAAGGTGAGCCGGGGCGGTACCGCGGGGTCAAGGTCGTCCGCGGCCCACCGCAACGCGGCCAGCAGATCGGCGCGATCGGTCGGCCCGAACGGCTCGCTGCGGGGCGGGACGCTGGTCAGCGTGGCGGTCACCGCGCCGCCGACGGCCACCGCACTGACGATGTCCACCCGCCCGGCGGCCGTGTCGAACCGCAGCTCACCGGGCCCATGGCGCTCCGCGTAGGCGACGGCCGAAGCGATCGTCGCGTGCCCGCAGAACGGCACCTCGGCCAGTGGGCTGAAGTACCGGACGGCGAAGTGCCGGTCGCCGCGCGGAACCAGGAAGGCGGTTTCGGAGTAGCCGAGCGCGGCCGCGGCGGCGAGCATGTCCGCCTCGTCGACCCCGGTTGCGTCGAGCACCACCCCGGCCGGATTGCCACCCGCCGGGTCGGCGCTGAACGCGGCGTACCGCAGCACCTGCACGCCCACGATCCTAAGGGCCGAAGGCGGCGCGATCATGCTCTTCGCGCGCCGCCGGAGGCCATCGTCCCAGCCGATGAGGGCGAGAGCGCCCCCGGAAGCCCCTCGGTCGACGCCTCGGTGAGCTAGCGTCCGCTGACATGCCGGACGACGCTGACGTCATCGTGATCGGAGCGGGGCTCGCGGGGTTGACCGCCGCGGCCGAACTCGCCGACGCCGGTCGCTCGGTCCTGCTGCTCGACCAGGAACCCGAACAGTCGCTCGGCGGCCAGGCCTGGTGGTCGCTCGGCGGCCTGTTCCTCGTCGATTCGCCCGAGCAGCGGCGGCTGCGGGTGAAGGATTCCCGCGAGCTGGCCTGGCAGGACTGGCTGGGCACGGCCGGCTTCGACCGTCCCGAGGACGCCTGGCCCCGGCGCTGGGCCGAGGCCTACGTCGATTTCGCCGCCGGCGAGAAACGCGCCTGGCTGCACGCGATGGGCCACCGGATCTTCCCGGTCGTCGGCTGGGCCGAGCGCGGCGGCTACAACGCCACCGGACCCGGCAACTCGGTGCCCCGCTTCCACCTCACCTGGGGCACCGGCCCGGGCGTCGTCGCCCCGTTCGAGCGCCGGGCCCGGGCCGCGGTCGCCGCCGGTCTCATCCGCCTGCGCTTCCGCCACCAGGTCGACGAACTGCTGACCACCGGCGGGACCGTCACCGGCGTCCGCGGCACGGTTCTGGAGCCCAGCGACGTCGCCCGGGGGGTGGCCAGCTCCCGCACCGGGATCGGCGGGTTCGTGCTGCGCGCCCAGGCCGTCATCGTGACCTCGGGCGGGATCGGGGGCAACCACGACCTGGTCCGCAAGGCGTGGCCGGCCCGACTGGGGACCCCGCCCGAGCACCTGATTTCCGGTGTCCCGGCCCACGTCGACGGCCGCATGATCGGAATCACCCAGGCCGCCGGGGGCCAGGTCATCAACCCCGACCGGATGTGGCACTACGTCGAGGGCATCCACAACTGGGACCCGATCTGGTCCCGGCACGGCATCCGGATCCTGCCTGGACCCTCATCGCTGTGGCTCGATGCCACCGGCCGGCGCCTGCCCGTCCCGCTCTACCCGGGCTTCGACACGCTCGGCACGCTCCAGCATCTGCGCACGACCGGCTACGACCATTCGTGGTTCATCCTGACCCGCCGCATCATCGAGAAGGAATTCGCGCTCTCCGGCTCGGAGCAGAACCCTGATCTGACCGGGCGGTCCGTGCGGGGCGTGCTCGGTCGGGGCCGGGCCGGCGTCCCCGGCCCCATCCAGGCCTTTCTCGACCACGGCGAGGACTTCGTCACCGCCGGCACCCTGACCGAGCTGGTGGCCGGGATGAATCGCGTCACCGGTGGTCGGCCGCGTCTCGAACTCGCCGAGGTCGCCCCCGAAGTCGTCGCCCGGGACCGCGAAATGGCCAACCCGTTTACGAAAGACCTCCAGGTCGCGGCGCTGCGCGGAGCCCGGTCGTTCCTCGGCGACCGGCTGGTCCGGGTGGCCACCCCGCATCGGCTGCTCGACCCGGCGGCCGGCCCGCTGATCGCCGTGCGGCTGTCCGTCCTGACCCGCAAGACCCTCGGAGGTCTGCACACCGACCTCGACGCCCGGGTCCTGAACACCGCCGGCGAGCCGGTGCCGGCGCTCTACGCCGCCGGCGAGGCGGCCGGCTTCGGCGGCGGCGGAATGCACGGTTACCGATCACTCGAAGGCACCTTCCTCGGTGGCTGCCTCTTCTCCGGCCGCATTGCCGGGCGGGCAGCGGCCAAGGCGGTCGCCTGACCCGCCGCCATGCCCGACTCTTCCCGGTCTGAATTCACGCAGGGGAGCGGGAACGCTGACGCGGGTGGGTCCGAGGGTCTGGTCGGGGGCTGGTTCCCAGCCCGTCCGCCCTCGGGCGGACGGCGGCCCCGGTCCCGGCCCGTCAGTCGGGGCGGCGGGAGCGGCGCGGCTCCAGAGCCAGCACCCGGTGCAGACCGCGGTCGAGTTCGGTCAGCAGCCAGTGCGGCACCGCCCCGATCTTGCCGTCCAGATTCGTGCGGTCGAGGGTTGCGACCTGGCTGACATTGGCTACCGAATCCTCGGCCAGTCCGGTGGCCGACGCGGGCAGGAACACGTTGCCAGGCATCGCGGCCAGGCGCAGGTTGGTGGTTACCGCGACGACAATCACCGTCCGCAACCGGCTCCGGTTGTAAGCGTCGGCCTGCACGATCGCGACCGGGCGGCGGAGCGCCGGGGCCGACCCGCGCGGCTCACCGAGATCGGCCCACCACAGCTCGCCCCGCCTGATCACCGCCAGCCCGTCACCTTAACGGTGGTCGGCATCGCGGCCCGGCTCATCACCGACGGGGTCCAGAGCGAACAGCCGGGCCGCGGCCCGGCTGACGAAGGGCGACGAATCATCGCCGCCGGGCGCCGAACCGGGCACCGGGCCAGGCCCGGCGGTGGCCGCGAGCGCCTCGTCGATGACCTCCGTCAAGCGGCGGTCATCGAGCTCCTCCACCCACCGCTCGGCGGCCCGGGTGAAAAACTCACTGCGGGACATGCCCAACCGCTCGGCGTGCTCACGAACGCGTTCGAACGAGTCGTCCGGTATCGAGATCGCGGTCTTCATCCGCTGAGTATAACTCGGTATAACCCACCAGCAGCGCGGTACCGACGGTCAGCGCGACCAGCACCGACGCGCCGGCCACCGACAGCGGCCAGCCGCCCGGCGGCGACCATTGCGCGGCCGGCAGGAACCAGACCGGACCAAGGCGCCCGACCGCGTACCGCCGGGAGTTCGCCCACCAGGCCACCAGCTGACCGACGCCGGACAGCGCGATCACCACCCCGGCGCCGGCGGCGACCGCCCGGGGTCGCCCGGCCGGCAGCCGCTCGGCCAGAATCTCCGCACCGAGCAGGGGCAGCATCACCAGGGCGGGCAGGATGTACCGGCCCTGCATCCCGAACCCGTTCTGCTCGAAAACCGCCGCCGCGATCGCGACATACAGCCCGCCGACGGCGGCGGCCGTCACCACCAGCAGCCCCCGCTCGCGACGACGCCCGGTCACGACGAGCGCGAGCAGCGATACCGCCAGTCCGGCCACCCACCAGACCCGGACCAGGCCGAGCGGCGCGTACGTGTCCTGCCAGCCGAAGACCGCGATCGTCTGGCGACCGACGATCGGCGCGACGTCCCAGGCCTGGCGGATCCCGTGGCCGAGGCGCCCCCACTGGACGGCCGTACGAACCCCGAGCGCCTGGGTCCAGCCCAGCGACGCGATCCCGCCGACGACCGCGAGGCCGACCGCTCCCAGCGCCGGCCGGCCAGCGGCCCGGACGCGGTCTACCGCCGGCCGGGCACCGAGCCGGGCCACCGCGATGACCAGCCCGAACAGGATCCAGACGGGGGCCAGCGGGCGGGTCGCGGCCGTCAGTCCGAGCACCGCGCCGGCCATCCACCACACCGCCGCGCGCGGCCGCCCGGGTCGGGACAGCCGCAGGAACGCGGCCGCCGACGCGACCGCCCCGAATCCCTCGGCCCCGCTGGCGCCGACCTCCGAGGCCAGGAAGACGGCCGTCGGGGTGACCGCGATCGCCAGCCCGGCCAGCAGGACGGCCGGTCGCCGGGCCCGGTCCAGCAGCAGCCACCCGCCGCCGGCCAGCAGCAGCCCGGCGGCCAGCGCCGAACCGAGCCGGGCCAGCAGGTACCCCGTCCGGACTGACCAGGCCAGTCCGCTCAGCAGACCGCCGGGCAGGTAGAACCACGGCGGATAGGCGCCCACGATGCTGTAAACGGCCCCCGGCGGGGTCCGGCGGGGCTGGGCCAGACACGCGGCCGACGCGTCCCGCTGGAACGCCATGCACGGCGGGTTGGTCTGGGTCCGCAGCCGGCGCGGGACGGTGAACGACCGGTAGGCGTGGCGCACCTGGCCCAGCGCCGCCGGGCTGAAGGCGTGCAGCCGCTCCAGGTCGACGAAGGGGATCGGCCGACCAGTCAGGTCCCCGGTCCCGGCCGCGACGGCCTTGGCGTAGTGGCTCGGTTCGTCCGGGGCCGCGCCCGGCGGGTTCGACCCGGCCCACAGCAGCGACCAACCGACGATGATCACCACGAATGCGACCCCGGCCCACCGCCCGGGCCGGGCCCCGCGCCGCCGGCCGACGAGCCGCCGGTTCCGCCTGGTTCGCGCCGACCGGTGCGGCGACGCCCCGTCGGTGTCCGGGCGGCCGGGTGCGCCGACCGCGGCCGCGGTGGAGGCGGTACCGGTGCCCGGCCCGACCGACCGCGAGCGAGTGCGCACACCTCACCGTAAGTGCGCCGACCGTGACCCGCACGGCGTGGCGGATCGCCCGGGACCCGACCCTGGGCGGGCGTTAAGGATCTCTCGGCGAGTTCTCAGCTCGCGCTGACGTCCCTCTTATCCGCGGCCGGTTGTCTTGGTGGTGGGCGATCGCGGGCACCGCGGCCGCCTACCACCCACGGGAGGGACACCGCATGAACACCTCAGACAGGGGCGAAAGCCGGCGGGACGCGGGCGCCCGCCGGCTGCGCCGGACGACCCGGGTGATCGCGGCGGTCGGGGTGGGACTGGTCGGCGTCTTCTCGGCGACGGCCGCCGTCGACCTCGGCTCGTCGGGGACGACCGCCGTGGCCGCGACCGCCGGCACGACCACCAGCGGCACCAGCACCGGCAGCACCTCGAGCGGGACGACCAGCTCCGGCTCCAGCAGCTCCGGGACGACCAGCTCCGGGACGACCTCGTCCGGTTCATCCGACGGACTGAAGGCGGCCACCTCCGCCCCGAGCAGCTCCAGCAGCTCCGCCGTCACCTCGTCCGGGGGGAGCTGACCATGACCACGATGCAGTCGGGCCGGCTCTCGACGGACCGACCCGCCCCCGAACCGACCCTGTCCGCCGCCACCGGCGCCAGCGCCGCCACCATCAGCGCCGCCACCAACAGCGCCGATTTCCACGCTCTCGGGACCGGGATCCGCGTGGTCGTCACCGATCCGGACGTCCTCGCCGCGGCCGTCGACGCCGTCCGCGGCGAGCTGAGCCGGGTCGACGCGGCCTGCAGCCGGTTCCGCGACGATTCCGAGCTGAGCCGGGTCAACGCGGCCGCCGGGCGGACCGTCGGAGTCGGGGTCGACTTCATCGACGCCCTCGACGTGGCGTTCCGGGCCTCCCGGCTGACCGGCGGGATCGTCGATCCGACCCTCGGGGGCACCCTGGCCGGCTTCGGCTACGACCGGGACTTCGCGCTGGTCGAACGGATCGGCGACGAGCCGGCCGGATCGTGGGCGGACGCGGCGGCCGTCGGCTCGGCGAGCGGGCCCGCCGTCCGCCGGCCGACCATCGCGGTCGAGATCGACCGGCTGGCCATGACCGTACGGGTACCGGTCGGCGTGGCCCTCGACCTGGGGGCGACCGCCAAGGCCTGGGCGGTCGATCGGGCCGCGGCGGCCGCGCGGGCCCAGATCGGCGCCGCCGGGGTGCTCGTCTCGGCCGGCGGCGACCTCGCCGTGGCCGGTCCCCCACCGGCCGGTGGTTGGCCCGTCCGGGTGACGGACGACCACGCGGCGGGCCCGGACGCGCCCGGCCAGACGATCGCGATCCGCGCCGGCGGCCTGGCCAGCTCGAGCACGGCGGTCCGGCGCTGGTCCCGAGGTGGGCAGCCGCTGCACCACATCCTGGACCCGCGGACCCTGCGCCCGGCCGCCCCGGTCTGGCGGACGGTCAGCGTCACCGCCGCGACCTGCGTCGACGCCAACATCGCCAGTACGGCGGCGGTGGTCCTGGGCTGGGAGGCGTCCCGCTGGCTGGCCCGGCTGGGTCTGCCGGCCCTGCTGGTCGGGGCCGAGGGCAACCTCGTACGGGTCGCCGGCTGGCCGGAGCCCGACCCCGACGACCCGGCCCCGCACGGGACCCGACCGCACCTCGCCTCGCCGGAGGCCCGCTCCCACCCCATCCGGCCGGAAACGCGCTCATGACCGGCAGCGCGCTGTGGTACTTCAGCCGGGGCACCGGGATCGTCGCCCTGCTCGGGCTGACCGCCACGACGGTGCTGGGCATCGTCGCCGCGAAGCGGGTGGCCGCGCCCGGCTGGCCGCGGTTCGTGACCCAGGGCCTGCACCGCAACCTGTCCCTGATGACGCTGACCGTCCTGGTCCTGCACATCGGCGCGGTCGTCCTCGACGGCTACGTCTCCGTCAGCCTGCTGGACGCCGTCGTCCCGTTCCGGGCCGGATACCACCCGGTCTGGGTCGGACTGGGCACGCTGGCCGTCGATCTGCTCCTCGCCGTCGCGGTCACCAGCCTGGCCCGCCGCCACCTCGGCTACCGGGCCTGGCGGACCATCCACTGGGCCGGGTACGCGGTCTGGCCGATCGCCGTCTGCCACGGGCTGGGCGTCGGAAGCGACAGCGCGACCCTCTGGTTGCGGTGCCTCACCGGACTGTGCGCCGCCGCGGTCGTCGGCGGCGGGATCTGGCGCCTGACCGACCTGGCCTGCTCCCGGTCCCGGCGCTCGTCGGCGGCCGACCGGGCCCCGTACGAGCCGTACCCGGCCCCGGCCCCTTCCCAGCTCCGGTCCGGGCCGACCGGCGAACCGCTGCCGACCACCTCCGGAAGGACCCCGGCATGACGAGCGTCATCGACGAACGGGCCACCGAAGCGCCGGCCGCCCCCAGCCGGTTGCTCCCGCCGGCCGGGCCGGGCCGGCCCCCGGACCGCCTCGACGACCATCTCCGCCGGTGGGGTCCGGCGGCCGGCCTCGACGATCCGCGGGGGTCGGCGGCCGCCGGGCTGATCGACGCGGTGGCGGCGGCCGGCCTGCGGGGTCGGGGCGGTGGCGGGTTCCCGACCGCCGCCAAACTGCGGGCCGTGGCCGGGGCCGGCGGCCGGCGCGCGCCGGTGGTCGTCGTCAACGCGGCCGAATCGGAACCGGCCAGCGCCAAGGACCGGGCCCTGATGACGGGCGCGCCGCATCTCGTCCTGGACGGCGCCCAGCTGGCCGCGGCGGCCATCGGCGCCCGGCGGATCACGGTCGCGGTGCACCGGGGCGACCCGGCGGCCGATTCCCTGGCCGCGGCGGTCCACGAGCGGGCCGCGCGCTGGCCGGCGGCCGCCCCCGTCGAGATCGCCCAGCTTCCCCGGCGTTACGTCGCCAGCCAGGAGACCGCGCTGGTCCGCTGGTTGAGCGGCGGCGAGGCCCGGCCGACGGTCGCTCCGCCCCGACCCTCGGAACGCGGGGTCGGCAAACACCCGGCCCTCGTCCAGAACGCGGAGACGCTGGCCGATCTGGCGCTGATCGGCCGCTTCGGGCCGACCTGGTTCCGCTCGGTCGGGACCCCCGACGAGCCCGGCACCCGGCTGTTCACCGTGAGCGGCGCGGTGGCCGATCCCGGCGTCTACGAGCTGGCCGGCGGAGCGCGGGGCGCGGAGGTGCTGGCCCGGGCCGGTGGCGGCCCGGGCGGCGTCCAGGCCGTGCTGGTCGGCGGCTACGGGGGCCGATGGGTGTCGACGGACGGATTCCGGGCCGCCCCGCTGACCACCGGGCGCGGCCCGGGCACCGTGGCCCTCGGCGCGGGAGTGGTCATCGCGTTGCCGCCCGACGGGTGCGGGGTCCGCGAGACGGCCCGCCTGGCCCGCTGGCTGGCCGACCAGTCGGCCGGCCAGTGCGGTCCGTGTGCCTTCGGCCTGCCGGCCATCAGCGCCCAGTTGACCGCGCTGGCGGCCGGTTGGCTCGACCGCGGGGGCGTGGCCACCCTCGAACGGTGGGCCGGGCAGATCCGGGGGCGCGGGGCCTGCGCGCATCCCGACGGGGTGACGCAGCTGGTGACCAGCGCCCTGACGGTGTTCGCGGCCGAGGTCGACCAGCACGTGACGGGCCGGTGCTCGGCCCGGCCGGAGGCTCCGCCGGTCTGCCCGCTGCCGACCGGCGACGAGGCGGAGCCATGGCGCTGACCGGGCGGGCGCCGGAACCCGGCCTCATCACCGTCGACCCGATCCGGTGCACGGCGCACGGCCTGTGCGCAGAACTGCTGCCGGAGCGGGTCACGCTGGACGACTGGGGCTATCCGATCATCGACGGTCGCCCGCTGGACGCCGGCCTCCGGGCCGCCGCCCGCCGGGCCGCGACCGCCTGCCCGACCCTGGCCCTCCAGTTGCGGTGAGGGCCCTCCAGTTGCGGTGACGCCCGCCTCAGGTGAACAGCGCGGTCAGCGCGTGGATCGCGAGGCCGGCCAGCGCGCCCACGACCGTGCCGTTGACCCGGATGAACTGCAGGTCCCGGCCGACCTGGACCTCGATCTTGCGGGCCGTCTCGTCGGCGTCCCAGCGCTTGACCGTGTCGGAGATGACGCCGACCAGTTCCGCGCCGTTACGGCTCACGAACACCGCGATGCTGCCGGCCAGCCACCCGTCGATCCGGGCCCGCAGCTCGGCGTCGGCCGACAGTCGACCGCCGAACGAGACCAGCACCTCGGTGAACCGCCGCCGCAACTCGCTGTCGGGATCGTCGAGCGCCCCGAGCAGCACCTTCTTGGTCGACGCCCACATCGTCGCGAACGCCCGGGGCAGGTCGGGGTGGCCGAGCACCCGCTCCTTGAACTTCTCGGCCTGGCCCATCGTGTCCGGGTCGGACTGCAGATCGCCGGCGAAGGTGGCCAGGAACGCATCCACCGACAACCGCGCGCTGTGCTGCGGGTTCACCTTGATCTCGCGGATGAAGCGGGTCAGCTCGTGGTAGATCCGCTCGCTGATCACATCGTCGAGCAGCCGCGGTGACCACGACGGGGCCTGGGCCTTGACGATGGTCAGGATCAGGTCCCGGTTGTCGCCCAGCCAGGTGTCGATCTCGCCGACGACCAGGTCGACCAGCCGGTGATGACTGCCGCCGGCGACGATCTCGGCCAGCAACCGGCCGGCCGCCGGGCCGATCGGCCACTCGGCCAGCCGCGGCAGAACGGTGCCGGCCAGCAGGTCGCGGACCTGGTCGTCGCGCAGATTGGCGACGACCGTCCGCAGCAGCGGCGCGGCCTCGTCGGTGACCCGGCGGGCATGGGCCGGGTCGGCCAGCCAGCCGCCGACCCGCGCGGACGCCTCGACCTGCGCGATCTTGTCCCGCACGACCGCCTCGGACAGGAAGTTCGTCGAGACGAACCGCTCGAGGCTCTCGCCGATGGCGTCCTTGCGGGTCGGGATGATCGCGGTGTGCGGGATCGGCAGGCCCAGCGGTCGGCGGAACAGCGCGGTGACGGCGAACCAGTCGGCGAGCGCCCCCACCGTCCCGGCCTCGGCCGCCGCCACCAGGTAGCCGACCCAGGCCGGCCCGTCGCTCTGGAAGTGCCGGCCCACGGCGTAGGTGACGACGGCCAGCCCGAGCAGCCCGGTGGCGACCGATTTCATGGTCCGCAACCGGCGCCGGGCGTCGGCCTCGTCCCCCGCGAAGGTCATACCGGTGATTCTCCCGCCGGGCCCCGGACGGCATCCCGCGGCAGGCTCTCGACCGAGCGGATCAGCAGATCCAGGCCGAATTCGAAGTCGGCGGCGTCGTCGACCTCGAGCAGCGGGCCGGCCAGGGCCTGGACGTTGGGGAACTGGTCGGGGTCGAGCCGGCCGACCAGGCCCCGCCCGTTGAGGAGTTCGCCGTCCGGGACGCGGGCCTGGGCGTCCTGGTGGGCGCGGGCCAGCTCGCTGGTCAACGTGCCCAGCGTGTAGGCGACGAAGGCCCGCACGATCCGCACCGCCTGGGCCCCGTCGAACCCGGCCGAACGGGCGGTCGCCAGGGCCAGCTCGATGGGCCGCAGCCCGGCCGAGGAGGACAGCTGGCGGGTCAGCACCACTCCCATGCTGTTCGGGTAGCGGCGGGCGCAGTCCCGGAAACCCCGGACCAGCGCCCGGACCTGGTCGCTCCAGCCCAGGGTCGGGTTCCCGGGCAGTTCCATCCGCTCGAGGATGTACTCGGCCACCCCGTCCAGGAGGGCCGCCTTGCTCGACACGTAGGTGTAGAGCGACATCGCGGCGGTGTCGAGCTCGGACGCCACCCGCCGCATCGACACGGCCTGCTCGCCGTCCCGTTCGATCACCTCGACGGCCGCGGCGACGATGGCTTCCCGGCTCAACCGGGTCCGGCCGGGCCGGGCCGGGCGCGCGCCCACGCCCGGTGGGTCGGACCCGGCCGGCGCGCGTTCGCCGGCCGTGGGCGGCATCGACATCCGGTACCCCGTCTCGGCTGATTCCGCCGTCATCGTAAGCGCCCGCCGGGGCTGGCCGGGCCAGCTCGACCGGGCCCCGGCAACCGGTCTGCCCGGCCCGGGGGCCGCTCACCCGACCAGTTCGGGGACGCCCGTAGGCCGATAGTCGTCGTCGTCGTCAGCGGGCGGGCCTCGGGACGTCCGTCTACCCGGTCACGCGCGGTTTTCGGCGACGGTCAGCGTTACCGGGCCGGCATTGTCCGCTTGGACACCCGCCAGCGGCCCGCTGACGCTGCCGGTCCGGCCCCAAACCGGGCCACTGTCATCGTCGGCGGGCTGTCATCGTGTCCGAGCCCTCAAAGGCCCCTTGACGGGCCCAGTCCGAGGCCGCCCCGGCGACCCGAACGCTCCGTGGGCAGAGGTCATCGTCGGCGGGCTCTCCCCGGCGCGTTGAGCCGGCCAGTTCGGAGAGGCCCGATGAGCGTCGGCGTGAGCGGACCACGGAGCGCACGTTCACCCGGTCAAGGCGCGGTTTTCGGTGACCGTCAGCGTTGCCGGACCGGGATCGTCCGCTTGGACACCCGCCAGCGGCCCGCTGACGCTGACCCTGCCGGTCCACCGGAACCCGGGTATCCGATCATCGTCAGCGGGTCCGTCGTTGCCAGCGTGCTACCGGGCGTGCGCTGGTACGGCCAGTCCGCCGCGGCTCGGGGCGGGGCGGGGCGGATGGTCCGTGGGCAGACGTCATCGTCCGCGGGCCCTCCAGGGCGCGCTGACCCGACCAGTCCCCGGAGGCCGGCCCGGCGTCGGCGTGAGCGGGCCACGGAACGCCCGTCTACCCGGTCAGGGCGCAGTTCTCGGCGTCCGTCAGTGTCACCGGACCGGTTCTGGCCCCCGGCGACCGGCGTGGCCAACGCGACCGGTCCCCGGCGCCGCCGGCCGCTTCCAAGGTTGCGGCCGCCGACGGGCGGTTGACGCCGTCTGCGCCCTATGTGACCCTGGCCACTGTCGTACACCGTACGGAGGAGCTGTCGTGACCACTCACCGCATCTACACCAATCCGGTCCCACACGACACCTTCGACGTCGAGGCAGCCGGTGCCGCCCGCTTCACCTGGGAGTACGACGGCGGGCGGGACCGCCTGCTGGCCCTGTACCAGAAGGGGAAGGACAAGCAGTGGGACGCCGCCCACCGGATCGACTGGGATCTGGAGGTCGACCCCTACAACGCGCTCGGCCTGCCGGACGCCAGCATCGGGATCCACGGCACCGACCTCTGGAAGGCGATGTCCGAGGACGACCAGGCTGAGCTGCGGCGCCACTTCGCGTCCTGGCAGTTCTCCCAGTTCCTGCACGGCGAACAGGGCGCGATGATCTGCGCGGCGCGGATCGTCGAATCGGTACCCGACCTCGACGCCAAGTTCTACGCCGCGACCCAGACCATGGACGAGGCCCGCCACGTCGAGCTGTTCGCCCGATTCCTGCAGGACAAGATCGGGCTGGTCTACCCGATCAACGACCAGCTGCAGGGCCTGCTCGACGAGACGCTGCGCGACTCCCGCTGGGACCTGCCCTACCTGGGCATGCAGGTGCTGATCGAGGGGCTGGCCCTGGCCGCGTTCGGGGTCGTGCGGGACGTCTGCACCAAGCCGCTGCCCAAGCAGTTGCTCGCCTACGTCATGCAGGACGAGGCCCGGCACGTGGCGTTCGGACGGATCGCCCTGCGCGACTACTACCGCGAGCTCACCGGGGCCGAGCGGCACGAACGCGAGGAGTTCGTCATCGAGGGCTGCTACCTCATGCGCGACCGGATCCGGGGCCGGGAGATCTGGGAGAACTTCGGGATCGACGCGGACGAGGCGCTGGCGCTGACCGAACAGTCCGAGTACAACCGGCTGTTCCAGACGCTGCTGTTCACCCGCATCGTGCCTTGCGTCAAGGACATCGGCCTGTGGGGCAAGGACCTCCAGCGCGCGTACGTCGACCTCGGGGTCCTGGAGCTGGGCGACGCGAACCTCGACGCGCTGATGACCCAGGACGAGAACATCGCCGAACAGCTCGACGCCGACCGGTTCGCCGCCGAGCAGGCGGCCCGGCGCGCCGAAGTCGACGGGATCGTCGCCAGCGCCGCCGACTGACGACCGACCGACTGACGACCGACCGACTGACGCCCCGGGTCCGGTTGCCTAGCCTTCCGGTTCCCGCGCGGGCGGGACTCCCGCCGCCGGGACGGCGTCGGGCGCCCCGGGCGAGCGACCGGGCGACGGCAGGGCCAGCGCGATCAGACCGGCCACCACCGCGAACCCGGCCGACACGGCGAACGCGCGGCCGTAGCCCGACACCACGGCCGCGTCGGCGGCCTGCCCGGCCCCGCGCAGCGCCCGGGTGTGGTCGATGGCGATCGTGGCCAGCACGGCCAGGCCCAGCGAGCCGCCGATCTGCCGCATCGCGTTGATCAGGCCCGAACCGAAGCCGGCATCCTGCGGGGCCAGGCCGGCGGTCGCCGAGAAGGCCAGCGGCGTCATGGACAGTCCGATGCCCAACGTGGCCAGCACGCTGGGGACCATCAGGTTCGCGACGTACGCGCCGTGGGTGGGGATCCGCGACATCCAGGCCAGGCCGATCGCCGACACCGTGCAGCCGGCCAGCAGCGGCGGCCGGGGCCCGATGCGGCCGACCAGCCGCGAGCTGACCTGCGCCCCGAGGATGATCCCGACGGTCTGCGGCAGGAAGACGTACCCGGCGCTCAGCGGCGAGTACCCGAGTGGGCCCTGCAGGTAGAGCGTGAGGAAGTACCAGCTCGCGAACACGGCCGAGGCCAGGAAGAACATCGACCCGTTGGCCACGGCCAGCGCCCGGGAGCGGAACAGCCGCAGCGGCACGAGCGGATCGGGGGCGATCCGGGCCTGGTAGACCATGAAGAAGCCGATCAGCGCGAGGCCGGCCAGCAACGGCAGCAGGGTGGCGACCGACGTCCAGCCGTGCGAACCGCTCTGGACGATGCCGGCCACCAGGGCGGTCAGGCCGCCGGTGATCAGGACGGCGCCCGGCACATCGATCCGGTGGTTGGCGCGGGCGTTGCGGTTCTCCGGGATCACCAGTCGGGCCAGGATCAGCCCGACCACCCCGATCGGGACGTTCACGAACAGGATCCACCGCCACGAGATCAGATCGGTGAGGATCCCGCCGGCCAGCGCCCCGGCGGCGCCGCCCCCGCCCGCGACGGCGCTCCAGGCCCCCAGCGCCCGGGTCCGGGCGGCCGGCTCGCGGAACGTGGTGATGAGGATGGTCAGGGTGGCCGGCGACAGCACCGCGCCCCCCAGGCCCTGGGCGGCCCGCGCGCCGATCAGCATGCCCTGGTTCTGGGCGAAACCCCCGACCAGCGACGCGCCGGTGAACAGGGACAGCCCGATCAGGAACAGCCGCCGCTGCCCGAACAGGTCGGCGGCCCGGCCGCCCAGCAGCAGGAAGCCCGCGAACACGATCGTGTAGGCGTTGACGACCCACTGCAGGCCCGCGTCGCTGAACCCGAGTTCGTTGTGGATGGAGGGCAGCGCGACGTTCACGATCGACACGTCCAAGACGACCATGAACTGCCCGAGGCAGGCGATCGCGAGGATCGCCCAGTCGGGGGCCCGCGCGGTCGGCGCGGCCGGTTCCGACGCCTCCGGCGGACCCGTCTTCTCAGCGGTGGAACTCACGGGGTCTCGGAACGGCAGTGATGGTCGCTCATAGGGAAACGTTAACGGGCCCCGCCGGGCCGGGATTCCCGGCCTCGAACGCGACGACGGTGCGGTCCACGACGGGCCCGAAGCCCAGCCGCCGGTAGACGCCGTTGCTGGTCGGGTTGGCGAGATCCGCGAACAGCAGCACGTCGGTGGCGCCGGCGGCCAGCGCGCGGCGGGCCGCGGCGGCCGTGACCGCCGCCCCGAAGCCCCGGCGGCGCCCGGCGCCCGGGGTGTAGACCGACCCGATCCGGACCATGCCGGCGACCGGCCGGGTCGTCGACGCGAGCGCGACCGGCTGCCCGTCGACCACCCACAGCGTGTAGTCGCCCGCGGCGAGCCGGTGCTCGAAGACCGCCGACGGCGGCCGGCCCGCTTCTTCCCCGATGTCCCGGGCGAACGCGGCCAGCCAGGCTAGGAGCCGCTCCCGGTCGCCGTCGGTCGCCACCCGCGCCGCGCCGGGCGGCGGCGGGTCGGGGGGCGTCAGGGTGCCGAGCCGGTAGAGACGGTCTTCGCGCACCACCCGGAAGACCCCGCCGGTCAGGGCCACCCAGGCCCGGGCGAACTGCCCGGCCGGGCCGGCCTCGGCGGCGACCCCGGCGATCGGCCGGCCGAGCCGCCGCAGCGTGACAGCCAGCGGGCCGATCGCCTCCGGCGGGACGTCGACCAGCAGCAACGGGCGGGGCGGGGTGACGACGAAAGCGGCCGTCGGGCCGCCGGTCGCCGGCCGCCACCAGCCGAACAGGCCTGGTTGGCCGTAGGCGGTCGGGCCGGCCGCCCGCAGCGTTTCGGTCAGCGACAGCGCGACGGTGTTCTCCACCGGCCGGGCGGCCAACAGCCCACCGGCCGCGCCCAGGAAGACGCCCAGATCATCGGTGACGATCCAGGCCATGCGTCATCTTGCCCCGCCCCGCCGCCGGTGACCACCGATCAGCCCCGTTGGCCCGGTGTCGCCGGGGTGGGTCGCCGGCCCGCCGGCCATCATCTACAGGCATGACGACCCCTGACGCCGCCGATCCGGCCGGCCCTTCCAGCGCGACGCCGGCTGCCGATCCCCCGACCGGTCGGGGGGCCTGGCCGGTGACCGGCCGGGGCGGCACGCTCGCCCTGGACGGGACGCCGGGCGGCTACTACCTCTACCGGGCCGGCTCGACCGTGGTCGGTTCCGGCGGCCTGGCCGCCGCCGACCTCGATCACCGGGCGGTGGCCTACGGCGTCAAGGCGATCCAGTTCGCGCTGCGCTGGCACGGCAGCACGGTCATCGCCGACGCGAAGTTCGGGGCGGCGACCGCGGCGGCGGTCGCCGCGTTCCAGCGGTCGTTGCCAGGCCAGCCGTACGTCGACACCGTCCACCCGGCCGATCCGAGCGGCGTCGTCGGTAAGGGCACCGCTTACGCCTTGTTCGCGCCGATGGCGAGCGCCTACGCCCTGCAGTTCAACGTCCCGGTCGGGGTCGCGCACGGCATCATCGAGCTCGAGTCGGGCTGGGACCCGGGGGCGGTCGGCGGCACGACCCCCCAGGATCTCGGCCTCGCGCAGTGGCGGACGCCGCTCGAGCACGACGGCGTCCTGGTCGATGAGGCCGGCGCCTTCAACCCGTTCACGGCGCTGCAGCTGCTGGCCCGCACGCAGGCCGCGTTCTACGCGTCGCTGCAGCACTGGGCACTCACCATCGCCGCCCACCACGCGCCGGCCTGGGCCCAGGAACTGGCCACGTCCACGGGCGCCTGGACCGCCGACTCGCCGCAGGGCAAGAGCTGGAGCTACCTCAACATCGTGCTGAACCACGTGTCGTGAGCGGGCCGGACCGGGCCGGGTCAGTCGCCGGGAACCGGCGCCCGGGTGAAGTCGCGGTAGGCCCGCGACGGCGTCGGACCCCGTTGCCCCTGGTAGCGCGAACCGTAGACGGCCGAGCCGTACGGGTGCTCGGCCGGCGACGACAGCCGGAACAGACACAGCTGACCGATCTTCATGCCCGGCCAGAGCCGGATCGGCAGCGTCGCGACGTTCGACAGCTCGAGGGTGACATGGCCGGAGAAGCCCGGGTCGATGAAGCCGGCCGTCGAGTGGGTGAGCAGACCGAGGCGCCCCAGGCTCGACTTGCCCTCCAGCCGGCCGGCCAGGTCGTCGGGCAACGTGATGACCTCGAGGGTCGAGCCCAGGACGAACTCCCCGGGGTGCAGGACGAACGGTTCGTCCCGGTCCGGGGCCAGCAGTTCGGTGAGATCCTCCTGCTCGACCGCCGGGTCGATATGGGTGTAGCGGTGGTTCTGGAACACCCGGAACCACCGGTCCAGGCGCAGGTCGACACTGCTGGGCTGGATGAGCCCGGCGTCGAACGGCTCGAGACACACCCGCCCAGCGGTGATCTCGGCTCGGATGTCGCGGTCGGACAGCAGCACGCGGGCACGCTAACCCGGGGCCGGGACGAGCCGTGCTCCGCCCCTACCGGGCGGCGCGCCGCCCGGTAGCGTGCGACGGAAGGGGGAGCCATGCCGACCGATCCGAAACCGCGGAAACCACCGCGGCCGCCGAGCAAGGGCAAGCTGCGGGCCGAGGCCCTCGAGCAGGCCCGGCGGGAGCGCAAGCAGCAGAAACGCGGCAGCGGCCTGCGTCTGGTCGGGCTGCGGGGCGGCTGGCTCGACCCGACCGCCGGAACCGCCGCCCCCACCCCGCCCTCATCGTCAACCGGCGGCCCGTCGGTGCCGGCGCCCCGGCCCGGTCAGTACTCGGACCTGCCCGGCGGCGGCGCGTCCTTCGACGAGGACCCGGGCGCCGGCCGGCCGGCCGCGCGGCGGGGCTGGCGCCGCCTGCTCGGCTTCCGGATCACCGCGCTGCTGCTGCTCGGGCTGCTTGTCGTCGTGGTGTTCGCGATCCGCGGGCGCTCGTCGACGTCGGGGCCGGCCCTGGCCCGCAGCTGCGCGATCCCGGCGCTGGCCGTCGCGCCGGCCGCCGTGGCCCGTAACGCGGTGGTCCGTTACACCGTCGCCGGCCCCGCGAGCGGGCAGTACGCCGTCACGGTCGACGCAACCGCCGTACGCCGCGGCGCCGACGGGAAGTACGCCGCCGTGTCACCGGCCACCGGCCGCAAGGTCGAAGCGGTCGCGATGAGCACGATCGGCGGCTGCCGGAAGTCGGGCGCCTTCCCGATCGTCCTCGATCCAGGCGTCCACCAGGTGAACCTGCTGCGGGTAACGCCGACCGGAACGACCGTGGTCGCCAGCCGGCCCGTCACCGTCACCCCCTGACCCGAGGTTGGCCACGGACGCCAGTCTCCAGCAGAGCTCCGGCCCGCGCGGCCCGCCGCCGACCGCAACCCCCCGGCAGGCGTCATCGTCGGCGGACCCTCTGTGCCGCGTTGACCCGGCCAACGCGAACTGGGCCGGTCGAACGTCAGCGCCAACGGACAGCCCGACGTCTGCTCACGCGGTCAAGGCGCAAGTCCGGGGCGACCGGACCTACGCGGTGGGCGTGGGCTCGGCCGGGGTGGCGACGGTCGGGGTCGGGGCGATCAGCGACCGGGCCAGCAGCTGGGACACGTCGAGGACCTCGGCGGTCTCCTTCGCGTCCCCGGTCTGCTTCTTGGCCGTCATCGCGTCGGACAGCATGACGATGCAGAACGGGCAGGCCGTCGACACGATGTCCGGGTCGAGGGTGAGCGCCTCGTCCATCCGCTCGACATTGATCTGCTTGCCGATGCGCTCTTCCATCCACATCCGCGCACCACCGGCGCCGCAGCAGAAGCCCCGCTCCTTGCAGCGGTGCATCTCCTGGCTCTTCACGCCCGGGATCGCGGACAGGATCTCGCGCGGCGGGGTGTAGACCTTGTTGTGCCGGCCCAGGAAACACGGGTCGTGGTAGGTGACCGAGGAGTCGACCGGCGTGACCGGCACCAGCTTGCGTTCCTCGACGAGCTTGCCGAGCAGCTGCGTGTGGTGGATGACCTCGTAGGTCCCGCCCAGCGCCGGGTACTCGTTGGCCAGCGAGTTGAAGCAGTGCGGGCAGGTCGCGACGATCTTTTTGGCCTTGGCCCCGTTCAGCGCCTCGATGTTGGCCTTGGCCAGCTCCTGGTACAGGTACTCGTTACCCAGCCGGCGGGCCGGGTCGCCGGAGCACGATTCGCCGGTGCCGAGGATCGCGAACGAGACGCCGGCCGTGTCGAGCAGCTCGGCGAACGCCCGGGTGACCTTCTTGGCCCGGTCCTCGATGGCGCCGGCGCAGCCGACCCAGTACAGGTACTCGACGTCCGCGGGGATCTCCTCGCCCTCGTCCAGGATCCGGACCTCGAAGGGCAGGTCCTGGGTCCAGTCGGTACGCGAGCGGGGGGAGACGCCCCAGGGGTTGCCGTTGTTCTCCAGGTTGCGCAGCATCACGCCGGCCTCGCTGGGGAACTCCGACTCGATCATCACCTGGTAGCGGCGCATGTCCACGATGTGGTCGACGTGCTCGATGTCGACCGGGCACTGCTCGACGCACGCCCCGCAGTTGGTGCACGACCACAGCACGTCCGGGTCGATGACCCCGCCGGACTCCGCGTCGCCGACCAGCGGCCGGTCGACCTGCGGCTGGCCGGGCCCGGGCACCCGACCGAAGCCGGACTCGGGCACCCCGTGCACGGCGTGGGACTTCCCGTCCTCCTCCACGCCGGTGACGGCCTTCGCCGGGGCGGAACCGTTCTCGGCGTCCGCACCCTCGGCCCCCTTGGTGGCCAACAGATAAGGGGCCTTGGCGAACAGGTGGTCGCGCAGGTCCATGATCAGCAGCTTGGGCGACAGCGGCTTACCGGTGTTCCAGGCCGGGCACTGGCTCTGGCAGCGCCCGCACTCGGTGCAGGTGGAGAAGTCGAGCATGGCCTTCCAGGAGAAGTCCTCGACCTTGCCCACCCCGACCAGCGGGTCCTCCTCCTCCATCAGCGCCTCGATGTCGGGCGTGGTGGCCAACGGGCCGAGCGCGTCGGGCTCCCGCTTGAGGGCGACGTTGATGGGGGCCAGGCCGATGTGCAGGTGCTTGGAGTACACGACCAGCACCGAGAAACCCATGATGATCGCGATGTTGAGCAGCATGAACGCGGTCTCGAGGTTGTTGTTGGTGTCGTAGGACAACCCCGAGAACGGCCGGCTGACCAGGTAGGACGCGAAGGCCCACCTGGTCTGGCCCTGCGGCAGGTGGTCGGTGTTCCACTGGAAGGCCCGGTACAGCAGCAGGGAGACGATCACCGCGGTGATCAGCCCGAGGATGACCCAGGCCGGGCCGGTGTGCGAACCGTAGAACCGGGACCGGCGCTCCAGGCGGGCCGGCGCGTTGCGCAGCCGGATCACCGCGAAGACGGCCAGGCCGACCAGCACGCCCACCGCGACCAGGTCCTCCAGGAAGCCGACCCAGAACCAGTGGCCGAAGCCCCAGATGTGGAAGTCGTCCTGGAACAGGCCGCCGTAGACCTCGACGATGGTGAGGATCAGGACCGTGAAACCCCAGAAGGTCAGGGCGTGCGCGATGCCCGGCACCGACCACTTGAGCAGCTTGCGCTGCCCACCGACCTCGCTGATCTCCGACCAGACGCGCAGCGGAGCGTCGTCCGTACGACCGAGGGCCGGCTGACCCGACCGGATCAGCCGAAAGAGCCACCACACCCGCCGGCCGGCCACCGCGAGGGCGATCACCGTGATCGCCAGCCCGATACCGAGTCTCACGAAGTCCTCCAGATGGTCCCGACGATGGGACCGACCCTATCCCTACCGGCCGGTAACATGCGCTACCGGATTCCGGGTCATGTTCGCAGTACCTGCGCCCCGGCGCGCGTTGACGTGACGAGGCGCGCGCCACGCCCACCCCGACCAGGTCAACGGGTCGACGACGCACGGACCACACGGGATCCCGGCCGGGCGACCACCGCCCACCGCTTCCGGGCCGGGCCGGACGACCGCGGGACCGACCCGACCCCCGCGCGCCGCCGGGCGACCGCGTGATCCGGAGGCCGAGGGCTGCTACTTTCCGCATCCGGGTCGATCGGGAGATCGGTGCCCCGGCCGGCCCGCCAGGCTCAGAAGTTCCCGGCGCAATGGTGATCGTGCGCAGGAAAGCAGGGCCGGCTCAGTTTGTGTTCCACTACACCGGTCGCGGCGGCGTTCCGCCACCCTCTGAACAGGACAGGGAATGTTGGGTTTCCCTTGTCCGGCGGGGTATGGGACGGCACGATAGACGAAGCATTGTCCGCGCGGCCACGCAATGATGCTCGGCGCGCCCGGGGGGCGGGCGGTACCGGACGTTGGCGAGTCGGACGATCGAGGGTGAGCGCGATGAGAACGTACGACGGTAGGGCGGGTCACTCCACCTGGACCGAGTACCGCCGCGCCTGCGAAGAACAAGCGATGATGCGCCGTGACCGGCTGCGTCGCCGCCTACCCCGCGCGGCCCTTCAGGCAATTCCGGTCGCTTTTGTGATTGCCGCCATACTTTCGCTCGGCGCCCATGCGCCGGTGACCATCTCCGTTATCGTGTTTGTCCTCGTTCTTGCCGGCTGGCCACTGCTGGTGCTCCTGCGCGCATTCGATCCGGTGCCCGACATCGAGGTGCTGCGCGATCTCGCCGAGGGCGAGCGGACCACGGCCCGGACCATCACCCGCCTTCGGCGGCGCGGTTATGTGGTGCTGCACGACCGGTGCATCTACGGCTCCGAAGAGACCATTGCCCACATCGTCATCGGCCCCAGTGGGGTGTTCGTGATGACCAGCGAGCCGGGCAAGGGGGTCGTGCGGTACTCCAAGGACGGCGTCAACCGGGACGGCAACCCGCTGCGGCCGGTGATCGACCGGACGGCCTGGTTCGGCGGTGAGGTTCGCGACCAGCTGCGGCGGGCGATGCCGATGACCAAGGTGCCGGTCATGCCGACCCTGGTGATGGTCGACGCGGACGTGCTGTGGAGCGACGGCGCGATCGACGACGTCACGATCATCAGCCTCAAGGACGTCAACACGTTCATCCGCAACCGTCCGCAGCGGCTCAACCCGATGGACGTCACCAAGGTGGTGGCGGCCGCCGAGCGACTGTTCCCGGCCTACACCGCGAACCGGCTGGCCACCGACATCACCGTCGACCGCGACCACTGGATCGCCCTCATGGACGCGCTGCGGACCATCCGCGAACGCGACGGCGACGCCCGCGACATCCTCGACCGTCTCGCCCAGATCGAGCAGGACCTCGGCCTGCAGGCCGATCCGAGCGGGCGTCCCGGCCTGCCCGCCGGCGGCGAACGGTTCGACGAAGAGCAACTGCTCGGGCCGGATGAGGTGGTGCGGACCGGTGAGCGGCGCCGGGGCACCACCGTCCTGACCGCTGTCCGACCCCTCAAGGACGACGACCAGAGCTGAGCCCCCACGCTGTCGGCCGGGCTGCGAATTGGCCTGGTCAACGGCGGCTATGGCGTGCGTTGCCACTGACGCTCGGCGCCGCTCCGGGCCAGAATCGGCGTGAGCCGGCGCTGGGAGGCGCAGTGACGATGTCACTTGCGGCAGCCGGCCGCTTCCAGACCCGCGCCGGCCGACGAGCGCCCCGGCGGGGGTCGCGTCGGAGCGGTCGTGGGGCTCAAGCGGATCAGGGGTAGGGCCCGCCCGGACCGGCTGTTGGGATACGTCACCGCCTGACTACCCGTGCGGGAGACCCGGGTGGCCGGGAACCTTTCCTATGTGGGAACATGAACCACGGCAGGAAGGTTGAGCCTGGTGTGCTCAGGGTGTTTGACGAGGGTCGACCCCGGCCACCATCCTGAGTGAGTACGACTCAAACCCAAACCAGCTCGGCCCCCGCTCCGGTGGGCGGTCGTGGAGACAATCAAGGGGTTAACAGACATGGCACGAGCGGTCGGAATCGACCTCGGCACCACGAACTCGGTCGTGAGCGTGCTCGAGGGTGGCGAGCCCACGGTGATCGCGAACGCCGAGGGTTCGCGCACGACCCCGTCGGTCGTCGCGTTCGCCAAGAACGGCGAGGTTCTCGTCGGTGAGGTCGCCAAGCGGCAGGCCGTGACCAACGTCGAGCGGACCATCCGCTCGGTCAAGCGTCACATGGGCACCGACTGGACGATGGGCATCGACGGCAAGGACTTCACTCCCCAGCAGATCAGCGCCTTCATCCTGCAGAAGCTCAAGCGGGACGCCGAGTCCTACCTGGGTGAGTCCGTCGCCGACGCGGTGATCACCGTGCCCGCGTACTTCGACGACGCGCAGCGCCAGGCCACCACCGAGGCCGGCACGATCGCGGGCCTCAACGTCCTGCGGATCGTCAACGAGCCCACCGCGGCCGCGCTCGCCTACGGGCTGGACAAGGGCGAGAAAGAGCAGACGATCCTCGTCTTCGACCTCGGCGGCGGCACGTTCGACGTGTCCCTGCTGGAGATCGGCGACGGCGTCGTCGAGGTCAAGTCGACCTCCGGTGACACCCACCTGGGCGGCGACGACTGGGACCAGCGCGTCGTCGACCACCTGGTCAAGACGTTCAACGGCCAGCACGGCGTCGACCTGAGCAAGGACAAGATGGCCGCCCAGCGGCTGCGCGAGGCGGCCGAGAAGGCCAAGATCGAGCTGTCCCAGTCGACCCAGACGACGATCAACCTGCCGTACATCACGGCGTCGTCCGACGGCCCGCTGCACCTGGACGTGAGCCTCTCGCGGGCCGAGTTCCAGCGCATGACGTCTGACCTGATCGACCGCTGCAAGGGCCCGTTCTCCCAGGCCATCAAGGACGCCGGGGCCAAGGTCTCCGACATCGACCACGTCGTGCTGGTCGGTGGCTCGACCCGGATGCCGGCCGTCGTCGATCTGGTCCGCGACCTGACCGACGGCCAGGACCCGAACAAGGGCGTCAACCCCGACGAGGTCGTCGCCGTCGGCGCGTCCCTGCAGGCCGGGGTGCTCAAGGGCGAGGTCAAGGACGTCCTGCTGCTCGATGTGACCCCGCTGTCGCTGGGGATCGAGACCAAGGGCGGCATCATGACCAAGCTGATCGAGCGCAACACCACGATCCCGACCAAGCGCTCGGAGATCTTCACCACCGCCGAGGACAGCCAGCCGTCGGTGCAGATCCAGGTGTTCCAGGGCGAGCGTGAGATGGCCGCCTACAACAAGAAGCTCGGCATGTTCGAGCTGACCGGTCTGCCGCCGGCCCCCCGGGGCGTCCCGCAGATCGAGGTCACCTTCGATATCGACGCGAACGGCATCGTCCACGTCGGCGCGAAGGACCTGGGCACCGGCAAGGAGCAGTCGATGACGATCACCGGCGGCTCGGCGCTGCCCAAGGACGACATCGACCAGATGGTCCGGGACGCGGAGCAGTACGCGGAGGAGGACAAGAACCGCCGCGAGGAGGCCGAGACCCGCAACCAGGCCGAGTCGCTCATCTACACCACCGAGCGCTTCCTGGCCGAGAACGGCGAGCAGGTCGACGCGGCCGCCAAGACCGACGTCGAGGAGAAGCTCTCCGCGCTGAAGGCGGCGTCGGGCGGCACCGACATCCCGGCCATCCGGGACGCGACCCAGGAGCTGGCCAAGGCCAGCTCGGCCATGGGCCAGGCGATGTACGCCGGCGCCCAGGGCACGGCGGGCGCGCCCGGGGCCCCGGGCGCCGAGGACTCCGACGACGACGATGTCGTGGACGCGGAGATCGTCGACGAGGAGGGCTCCAAGTGACCTCGCCCCAGGGCGACGGACGGACGGGCGGTCCGGGTTTCCCGGGCCGCTCCGCCGGCGGGCGGGGCGTCGACGAGGCGGAGACGCCGGTCGTCGTGCGCGACCGGCGGCGCATCGACCCCGACAGCGGCGAGGTCCGCGCCGCGTCCTACCAGTCGCCGGCCGACCAACGGCCGACCGACGGGCCGGGCGGCGCCGGTCCGAGCAGCCCGCCGAACGGCAACGGGGCCGACCCGGCGGAGCTCGACGCGCTGCGGCGGCAGGTGGCCGAACGGACGGGCGACCTGCAGCGCCTCAAGGCGGAGTACGACAACTACCGTCGGCGGGTCGAGCGGGACCGGCAGGCCGTGACCGAACAGGCCGCGGCGCGGGTTCTCGCGGCCATGCTGCCGACGCTCGACGACATCGGCCGGGCCCGCGAACACGGGGACCTCGAAGGGCCGTTCAAGGCGGTCGCCGAGTCGCTGGAAAGCACCTTGGAGGCGGCCGGCCTGGAGCGGTTCGGGTCGGTGGGTGAGGAGTTCGACCCGCTGGTCCACGATGCCCTCATGCACGCGTACCGGTCGGACGTTTCCCGGCCGACCTGTGTCGACGTCTTCCGGTCGGGTTACCGGCACGCGGGTCGGGTGCTCCGCCCCGCCCAGGTGTCGGTCGCCGAGCCCGAGGCATCGTCCGAACCGCTCGACAGCGCGCCGCATCCGCCGTCCGTCGGCCCCGACGACGGGTTCACCGGGACCCCCGACGACACCGGCAGTCTGCCGGGCAGCGGCGGGGGGCCTTCGGTCAACGCGGACTGACGACCCGGACGGTGGATCCGCACGCCGATGACCGACCATCGAAGGAAGGAGGGGCGCCGTGAGTGTTCGTGACATGGTCGAGAAGGACTACTACGCCGCTCTCGGCGTCCCCAAGGACGCCACGACGGCCGATATCAAGAAGGCCTACCGGCGGCTGGCCCGGGAGCTGCACCCGGACAAGAACCCGGGCGACGCGAAGGCCGAGGCCCGCTTCAAGGAGGTCTCCGAGGCCTATGACGTGCTGTCCGACGACACCCGGCGTCGGGAGTACGACGAGGCCCGGGCGTTGTTCGCCTCCGGGGGCGGCCCGGCCGGTTACGGCCCGGGCGGCGGCGGGGGCGGGGGCTACCCACCGGGTTACGGCGGCTTCGGTCAGCAGGGCAGCGGGGGCGGCTCGTTCGCCTTCGACGACCTGCTGCGGGAGAACGGATCGGGAAACCTGGGCGGATTGTTCGACAACCTGTTCCAGCGCGGTCCCGGCCCGAGCGCCGGTCGCGGTCCCAAGCGCGGGACCGACATCGCGGCCGAACTCACGATCTCCTTCGAGGACGCGCTGACCGGGCTGGAGACGACGGTCCGGCTGCCCGGCGCGGCGCCCTGCGCGCAGTGCCACGGCAGCGGGGCCCGGCCCGGCAGCTCGCCGCGGACCTGCCCGACCTGCCGCGGCCTGGGCGTGGTGTCGCGTTCGCAGGGCGGCTTCGCGTTGTCGGAGCCGTGCCGCGACTGCCGCGGCCTCGGCACGATCATCGACCAGCCGTGCCCCGAGTGCCGGGGCAGCGGCCGGCGGGAGCGGATGCAGAAGATCCGGGTCCCGGCCGGCATCGCGGACGGTCAGAAGCTGCGGGTCCGGGGCCGGGGCTCGGCCGGCGAGCGGGGTGGGCCGGCCGGGGACCTCGAGGTCACGGTGCACGTCCTGGCCCACGCGATCTTCGGGCGGGACGGTGCCAACCTGACGATCATCCTGCCGATCTCGGTGGCCGAGGCGGCGCTGGGTGCGTCGGTCAAGGTGCCGACGCTCGACCGGACCCCGCTGACGGTGAAGGTGCCGCCGGGCACGTCCAGTGGGCGTCGCCTGCGGGTCCGCGGCCGGGGTGCGCCCCGGGCCGGTGGTGGGCGCGGCGACCTGATTGTGACGGTCGACGTGGTGGTCCCGCCGAAGTTGTCCCCGAAGGCGCGGGCGGCTTTCCAGGAGCTGGCCAAGGCACTGCCGGAGGACCCCCGTGAGCACCTGACGGTCCTGCTCGAGGACCGGGCATGACCACCCGGCCGAACCGGACCGCCGACCCCCCGTCGGCGTCCGGCCCCGGCGGTCCGGGTCCTGGTGGTGCGGGCGGCGGTGTCGGCGTCGGCGGCGGCGGCGGGGCCGGTTCGCCCGGCCACCGCGCCGGGGGCGGGGCCGCCCACGACGAGACCGCGCCCGTTTATGTCATCTCGATCGCGGCCCAACTGGCCGGCATGCACCCGCAGACCTTGCGGTCCTACGACCGGCTCGGCCTGGTCACGCCCGGGCGCAGCCCCGGGCGGGGCCGCCGGTATTCGGCCCGCGATGTCGCGTTGCTGCGCGAGGTCCAGCGGCTGTCCCAGGAAGAGGGCATCAACCTCGAGGGCATCCGCCGCATTCTCGAGTTGGAAGCCCACGTCCTGTTGCTGAGGGCCAAGGTCCGCGAGCTGGCCGACGAGCTGGAACGCACCCGCGTCGAATCCGACCGGCGCGTCGCCGAGGCCCACCAGAGCCATCGCCGCGACCTCGTCCCGGTCGACCGCTCCGCCATCGTCGTCTGGCGCCCCGGCCGCCGCCCCTGACCCCGCCGCCGCCGTCTGACCGAGGCCAGCGTTGGCCAGGGTCCGCGGGCAGAGGGACTTTGTCCCTGTGAACATCCGCTCTCAGCCCGTGTCCGCGGTGCCAGCGCGATGACGGCCAATTTTTACATCGCGGTGGTGAACATCGAGCCATCCTGTGAGCAGAAGATCAGGAACAAGCATCCTGGAGCCGCTCGATGAGACCGACGGTGTATGGAGTCTTAGGACCGCTCGGTGGTTGAACTGAGATGACCATGGCGCGGGTACGCCGCAGAGGGCCCCCATCGTCGGCACTCGTCCGACTTAGGGTGCTTCCAGCGCCCGAGCCAGCGACCGGCCGGGATGGATGACCGACGGAACGAGTCGGAGGCGTGGCGTACGATCAAAAGTCATACCACCCGGCTCCTCGTGGGCCGGGTTTTTTCATGCCCAAAATTGGCATGAGTGGGAACGACTCAACTATGATGAGCGTTGCCACTGGAGACACGGTTTCCGTCCCGAAGGCCGAGGCAGAGGAAGACCATGAACGCTGACCGGCTCACCACCCGCTCTCAGGAGGCGCTGTCCGCCGCTCTGAACCGCGCGACGGGCGACGGCTCCCCCCTGGTCGATCCCCTCCACCTGCTGGTCGCCCTGCTCGAGCAGGGCGACGGCGTCGCCACCGCGCTACTGGCCGCGACCGGCTCGGATATCGCGCAGCTGCGGGCCCGCGCGGACGCCGCGCTGGAGCGCCTCCCCCACGCCACCGGCGGCAACGTCGCTCCCCCGCAACTGTCCCGCCAGCTCGTCACCGTGCTCAACGAGGCCGAGCGGCAGGCCGGACAGATCGGCGACGAGTACGTCTCGGTCGAGCACCTGCTGGTCGCGATCGCCGCCGACCCGGGCGAGGCGGGGCGGGCGCTGACCGCCGTCGGGGCCACCCCCGACGCGCTGCGCGGCTCGTTCGAGCAGATCCGCGGGGGCGCCCGCCGGGTCACCAGCCGTGACCCGGAGGGCTCCTACCAGGCGCTGGAGAAGTATTCGGTCGACCTGACCGAGCGGGCCCGGTCCGGCCAGCTCGACCCGGTCATCGGCCGCGACGCCGAGATCCGCCGGGTCATCCAGGTGCTGTCGCGCCGGACCAAGAACAACCCGGTGCTCATCGGTGAGCCGGGCGTCGGCAAGACCGCGATCGTCGAAGGTCTCGCCCAGCGGGTCGTCGCCGGCGACGTGCCCGAGTCCCTGCGGGGCCGGCGGGTTGTGTCGCTCGACCTCGGTTCGATGGTCGCCGGCTCGAAGTTCCGCGGCGAGTTCGAGGAGCGCCTCAAGTCCGTCCTGGGCGAGATCACCGCGGCCGAGGGCCAGGTCATCACGTTCATCGACGAGCTGCACACGGTGGTCGGCGCGGGTGCCGCCGAGGGCGCGATGGACGCCAGCAACATGTTGAAGCCGATGCTGGCCCGCGGGGAGCTGCGCCTGATCGGGGCGACCACCCTCGACGAGTACCGCAAGCACATCGAGAAGGACGCCGCGCTCGAGCGGCGCTTCCAGCCGGTGACCGTGGGCGAGCCGACCGTCGAGGACACCGTCGGCATCCTGCGGGGTCTCAAGGAGCGGTACGAGGTGCACCACGGCGTGCGCATCACCGATGCCGCGCTGGTCGCCGCGGCGACGCTGTCCGACCGGTACGTGACGGCCCGGTTCCTGCCCGACAAGGCGATCGACCTGGTCGACGAGGCCGCGTCCCGCCTGCGGATGGAGATCGACAGCCGGCCGGTCGAGATCGACGAGCTGGAGCGGGCGGTCCGCCGCCTCGAGATCGAAGACCTGGCGCTCTCGAAGGAGACCGACGACGCGTCCAAGGACCGGCGCGCGCGGCTGCAGCGCGAGCTGGCCGGCAAGCGCGAGGGTCTGGCCGCCCTGACCGCCCGCTGGCAGCGGGAGAAGAGCTCCATCACCGACGTCCAGAAGGTGAAGGAAGAGCTGGAGAACACCCGCCGCGAGCTGGAGCTGGCCGAACGCGATCTCGATCTGGCCAAGGCCGGCGAGCTGCGCTACGGCACCATTCCGGCGCTGGAGAAGCGGCTGGCCGACGCGGCCGACGCGTTGGCGGCGTCCGACGGCGCCCCCACGATGCTCAAGGAGGAGGTCGGCCCGGACGACGTCGCCGACGTCGTAGCCGCCTGGACCGGCATCCAGGCGGGCCGGCTGCTGGAGGGCGAAACGGCCAAGCTGCTGCGGATGGAGGACGAGCTGCACGCCCGGGTGATCGGCCAGGACGTGGCCGTCCGGGCCGTGTCGGACGCGGTGCGCCGGGCCCGGGCCGGGGTGGCCGACCCCGACCGGCCGACCGGCTCGTTCCTGTTCCTCGGACCGACCGGCGTCGGGAAGACCGAGCTGGCCAAGGCGCTGGCTGATTTCCTGTTCGACGACGAGCGCGCGGTCGTGCGCGTCGACATGAGCGAGTACGCCGAGAAGCACTCGGTGGCCCGGCTCATCGGGGCGCCCCCCGGGTACGTCGGGTTCGAGTCCGGCGGTCAGCTCACCGAGGCCGTCCGTCGCCGGCCGTACAGCGTGATCCTGCTCGACGAGGTCGAGAAGGCCCACCCGGACGTGTTCGACGTCCTGCTGCAGGTGCTCGACGACGGCCGGCTGACCGACGGGCAGGGTCGCACGGTCGACTTCCGCAACACGATCCTGATTTTGACCTCCAACCTGGGTTCGCAGTTCATCGCCGACCCGACGCTCGGCCCGACCGCGCGGCGCGAGTCGGTGCTGATGGCCGTCCGCGAGGCGTTCAAGCCGGAGTTCCTCAACCGGCTGGACGACGTACTGGTCTTCGACCAGCTCGCGCGGGAGGACCTGACCCGGATCGTGACCATCCAGCTCGACCGGTTGCGGGCCCGGCTGGCCGACCGCCGGCTCACGCTGACGGTCACGGAAGCCGCCGAGCGGTGGCTGGCCGACACCGGCTACGACCCGGTCTACGGGGCCCGGCCGCTGCGCCGGCTCGTGCAGACCGCGGTCGGTGACCAGCTGGCCCGGGAGCTGCTGTCCGGGCAGGTCCGCGACGGCGACGAGATCGTCGTCGACGTGGCCCCGTCGGGCACGGAGCTGAGCGTCGGCCGGGCGGTCGCCGCGATCTGACCGCTCGCGGGTGCGCCGCGGAACCGTGGTTGCCTACGCAACCACTGTTCCGCGGCGCACCGCTATCCACAGGCGTCGCACGGACTGTCGCCCGGATCCCCGATACTAAGACCTGGAGGTGGCCCGTGACGAAGGTTCGACTGGAGTGGGACGGCAAGTCCGCCGAGATCCCACGCCTACATTTGCCGCTTCAGATCGTAGAGACGGTCGGAAGCCCCAGAGCCGACCGAGGCTCGTTGTTCGAGGGGCTGGCTGACGCCGACAACGAGGTCTGGCGCAACCGGCTGATCTGGGGCGACAATTTGCACGTACTCGCGAGCCTCGCCGACGAGTTGGCCGGTCAGGTCGACTTGGTCTATATCGATCCACCGTTCGACTCCCGCCAGGACTACAAGGTGCGGATCGCCGTCGGTGACGGCGACGTGGGCACCGATACAGATCTGACGAAAATCTCGTCGGTGTTGGAAGAAAAGGCATACCGGGATACCTGGGGCT
>JAMFSN010000145.1 GCA_026225295.1 Frankia alni | reverse complement strand
CTTGTGGGGCAGTGTGCTCTTGCCCGGGTGGCGGGATGGTGAGGTCGATGCCGTGGCTCGCGGCGTAGGCGATGAGCTGGTCGCGGGTCCGCGGCGGGGTCGGCGGGGGCGGCAGCGCGGGCGGTGGCGGGATGTCGGCGAGGGCCCGGGTGAGGCGGTTGAGCGACTGGTTGAAGGTGGCCTGGGGGGCTCCGAGGAACGGGGCGAGGGCGCGCCGGGAGATCGGGAGGTAGCTGAGGATGCGGTAGGCGGTGACGAGGTCCGGGGTGGCGATCTTGGGCTTGGGGCCGGGCTCGCCTTTGTGCTTGGCGGGGCCGCCGCGGCGGCCCCGCAGGTCGCGTGCCCTGGCGGCGCCGGCGGCGATTTCGGCGGCGGCGGTGCAGGCGTCCAGGTCGGCGGGCTCGGTTCCGGTCAGGGCGGGGCGGCTGAGGACGGCGAGGGGGATCCGGGGCGGTCCTGGTGCCGGGCGGGGGGCGGGCCGGGGCACGGGCGCGACGGTGCAGTTCCAGTCGCCGTGGAAGCGGTGGCGGGTTAAGTACCTGTCGCGGATGTCCTTGATCTCGGCGTCGGTGACCTCCTGCCCGGAAGGGCAGGGCCGCTCGTCCAGGACCGCCGTCGCGGTCAGCCCGGTTGCCGTGGTGACCGCGCTGACGGTGGAGATGACGGTGCCGTAGCTGGTCAGGGGCCGTCCGCGCCATGCGTGGCTGACCTGGGAGAACAGCCGGTGCTCGATCTTGTTCCACTTCGGCGTGCCGGGCGGGAAGCGGCAGACGGTGACCTCCGGGCCCGTGTCCTCCGCGAACGCGGCGAGCTCCTTCTTCCAGGCCCGGTTCCGGGTGCCGCTGGAGGAGCCGGCGTCGCAGGTGACCAGCAGCCCGGTGGCGCCCGGGCAGGCGTCCTTGCCGATGACGGCGTGCCGCTGGCGCAGGGACGCGACGGCGAGCGTGCCGGTGCTCGCGTCGGTGCCGACGTTCACGAACCCGCTGTTCGCGGCCTCGTCGTAGACGCCGCAGGGGATCGCGTGCCTGCCGTCCCGGTCCGGGAAGGAGTGGTCCAGGACCTGCGGCGCGCCTGCGGCCGGGTGCCATTCCCGGCCGGGCTGCGCGTAGTCCCCGGTCTCCTCTTTCTTCTTGGCGTCCACGGAGATGACCGGCTGCCCGGCCGCCATGTGCTCTTTCACCTGGTCATTGATGTAGCGGAACTGGGCGTCCCGGTCCGGGTGGCGGGTGCCCTCCAGGGTCTTCGCCGGGGCCTGCAGCGAGTAGCCCCCGGCCTTCAGCAGCAGCCGCACGGCCTGCGGGCTGCACAGGTGCCCCTGCGCGGTGAGCGCGCCCGCGAGGTGCCGCAGGCTCTTCGTCGTCCGCTGCAGCGGCGACTCCGGGTCCCCGCGGGCGGAGTCCCTCACCAGGTCCAGCAGGGCCGGCAGCAGGCCCGGATCGCAATCGGCGAGCTTCTTCCGCCCCCCGCCCGGCCGGCGGACCCGGCCGGGCAGGACAGTATCACCCGAGGCCAGCTCGGCCGCGCCGTCCGCGACGGTCTGCCACGATGCCCCCGTCACCCGGGCCACGGCGCCGGTCCCGCCCTCGCCGGCCGCCCGCGCGACCGCGCCCATCGCGAGCCGCCGTCCCTTCTCGTCCAGCTCCGGGAGCAACAGCTTGAGCTCCGGAATCATCACGTTCAGCAACTCGGTGTCCACGGCCCACATCATGCCCCCGCGACACACCGAAAACTCAGGTTATTTACGAACGATCACAGGGTGCACCGGAACTCACTCGTTGCCGGGAACTTACTCAATGACCGAGGAAATGTCCGGATTGTGGCGGGGCGGCGGGTTCAGGTTTTAGGGGCGGGCTTCGGGTTCGCGACGGAAAGCGATGGAGGCGGCGCCGGGCAGGCTTTGGGCAGGGCCGCGGACGCCCTGGGGGCCTGGGGACGGCGGGGGTTGATCCGGCGCGCCGCGCGGATCGGGTGGTGTGCGATCAAGCCGCGGCGCCTGACTCGGGCGCGGGCTCCGCGTTTCCGTCCGAGCCCTACGTCTCGCCATAGGGCCAGCTTGTCCCCGGACTTCTGTGGAAACAGGATCCACAGGCAGACCAGCATGGCAATCGCCAAGTCGGCCCACCAGTCGCCGCCGATCGGGCGGTGACCGGCTGGGGCACCGAGGACGGCCATATCGAGTACGCAATCCTGTGCCGCTTTCATGCGGGCAACTCCTTCTCTGGTCAGCGTCCGCTCGCTGCCTTGAAGGCTAGTCGACCGTCGTCGAGTATTTCAGTGGAATGGAGCACGTTAAATCTGCCAGAGCTGGTCATTCAAATTTGAAGGTTTTAGGCCAACTAACCTTCAAATTTGAGAGGCAAGTCGATTCGTCTCCGGAGAATGCCTCTTGTGCCTGCCGTGGGATACGGGTGATCCGCTAATCTGTGCGCCGAGGCGGATTGCGGAGGAATCTCGTTGGCGGAGCAAGAGAAGGGGCATGAGGACTGGTCGGCTGTCCGCGAGGCCGTCACGGTTCGGATGAAACAACTCGGCATGTCCCCCACTAAGCTTCACCGGCTCAGCGGGCTGGCGGATAATACTATTCGCAGAATAATGGAACAAGAGGGTGCCTCGGGATCTGCGCTGGTCGTGACAGCCGCAATTCTGAGGTGGCCTTATCCGTTCGATCACCTGAGGAACATCTTGCACGGAGAGCCTCAAAAGAATGAACGGCCACCGGAGGAAACCTCAGAATCCGAAGAATCGGTCCTAGAAGAGCGCTTCCGAGAAGTAATGCAGAACGATCTTCACCAGGTGAAAGAAGACCTCGCCGAGCTGCGCGGCGATGTTAACAGCATGAATACGAAACTAGCCAGCATCGCGGCGATCATTCAGGGCTGGGATCACGGCCCCGGCCGCCGGGCCTGACTCAAGCGGCAGCCGCGCCGGAATCCCGGCCATGGCGAGTCGCCGGGAGCGCCGCCGTCCGCCGACCCGTAGGAGCCATCAGGAACGGGGGCGGTTTCCTCGCGGACGCACGCCCTTGGTCCGCGCGGGCCGGGAAGGCCGGTCGGGCGGCCGCGACGGAGCCCGCAACGGCCGGGGCCGTCACGGGCCGGGTCTTGCCGGGCCGTCGCTACTTGATGGTGCCGGTGAACTTTGACCACGCGCTGGCGGCCACGCTCAGCGTGAGGCCGTCACGGTCGGTGGTGTCGCGGACCCTGATTGACTTAGCGTCGCCCGCCACCTCTACGCAGTTACCCCCGTCGGGGTTGCTGAAGCTGGACTTACGCCAGTTGGCGCTCATAAGCCGTCTCCCTGATGTGCCTGATGTACTCG
>JAMFSN010000144.1 GCA_026225295.1 Frankia alni | reverse complement strand
TGTCTGGTCAGCTGCTGTCTGGTCAGCCGGTGGCGGGTCGGCCGCGGTCGGGTCAGGCGGCGGCGGGTCGGCCGACGGGGAGCCGGTCTTCGCCGCATCGGAATCCCGGGTGGCGGGTCCGTCCCCCGCGACCGGCCGGTCGGCCCCGTTCAGCGCGGCCACCGCGGCGGCCAGCCCGGAGCGTACCGCCCCCTCCATCGTGGCCGGCCAGTCGGTGGCGGTCCACGCCCCGGCCACGGCCAGGCCCGGCAGAGCGGTGGCCTGGGTCGGCCGCAGCGCCCGCGACCCGGGGGCCGGGCGGAACGTCGCGGTCCGTTCCCGGGTGACGAAGAAGCGGACCAGGGTGGCGCCGGCGGTGGCCGGCAACAGCCGGCGGACCTCCTGGTCGAAGATCGGCTGCAGCTCGGCGACCGGCCGGTCCACCCATTCGTCGGCCGCCGACAACGAGACGGCCAGATACTGCCAGCCCGGATGCCTGGCGGCGATCCCCGAGGATCCGGTCCGGTCGAAGACCCACTGGAGCGGCGAGCCGATCGCGGCCAGGAACGGTCCGGCCATGACCGGCCGGTCGTAGACCAGGTGGATGTTGACGATCGGCGCGTCGCCGAGCTCGGTCAGGCCGGCCAGCTCGGGTCCGGCGCCCGGCGGCAGCAGCGCGGCGGTCACCGGCGCCGGGGTGGCCAGCACCACCGCGTCGGCCCGCACCGGACCGTCGTCGGTGGTCACGATCCAGCCGCCGTCCGGGGCGGTGGCCCGCTCCAGCTGGCGGACCTTGACGCCGGTCCGGACCGTCGCCCCGGCCGCCTGCAGGGCGGCCGCGGCGGCGTCCCCGTGCAACCGGGACAGCGGCACGTTCGACCAGCCGATGTCGCCGGCGTCCGGCTTCTCCAGCAGCCCGGTCTTCACCACCTTGGCGGCCAGCCCCAGGGACGAGTGGTCGGCGGTCGCGTTGAGCGTCGCCACGGTCAGCAGCTCCCACAGCGCCTCGGTGGCCGCCGGACCCTGTCCGTGGGCGCGCAGCCACGACCCGAACGACTGCCCGTCGACCCGGGGGTCGGCCGGGTCGAGCCGGCCGATCAGGAACGCGGCCAGCGACGACCGGATCCGGTCGCCGAGCGGCAGCGCCGCGTACCCGAGCAGCGCCGGGGCCAGGTGCAGCGGCGCGGGCAGCCGGAGCCGGGTCCGGCGCAGGCGGGCCCGGGCACCGGTCGCGCCGAGCACCACCGGGACGTCGAGCCGGTCCTGCAGCGTTGTCAGGTGCTCGACGCCGACCCGGCGCAGGAAGCCGCGATAGGCGTGGCAGCAGCGCAGGAACACGTGCTGGCCGGTGTCGACGGTCATGTCGTCGCGCTCGAAGGAGACCGTGAGGCCACCCAGGCGGGGGCGGGCCTCCAGCACCACGACCCGCGCCCCGGCGTCGGCGGCGACCAGCGCCGCGGACAGGCCGGCCAGGCCACCCCCGACCACCACCAGGGTGGGGCGCCCGCTCACGCGGCCCGCCCCAGCGCCGTGTCCGGCCGGCCGGCCAGGTTCCGGGCCGCGACGACGGCCTTCTCCCACCCCGGCAGTGACACCCGCCGGCTGCGCACGGGGGTCGGGTCGGCGCCGATCCGGCGGTTGAGGCGCAGGTAGATGCCGGCCATGGCCCCGCAGCAGGCGGCGCTGCGGCGGTCGAGGACGTCGAGCAGCTCCAGGCCCTGGCTGTACCAGAGCTCGGCCCGGGCGGCGGTGAACCGCAGCAGGTCGTCGAGGGCGTCGCGTGGGCCGCCCAGCACCCCGTCGTCGTCGAGCACGAGCGTCACGCCGAAGCGGTCGAGATCCTCGGCCGGCAGGTAGACGCGGCCCAGCAGCAGGTCCTCGCGGACGTCGCGCAGGATGTTGGTCTGTTGCAGCGCGACGCCCAAGGTGTCGGCCAGCGTGAAGGTGGCGGGGCCGGGGCCGTTCTCGGCGCCGGTGCCGGGGGCGCAGAAGATCCCGACCGACAGCCGGCCGATCGTCCCGGCCACCCGGCGGCAGTAGCCGACCAGGTCGTCGAACGTCTCATAGGTCGTCCCGCACAGGTCCATGTCGACGCCGTCGACCAGCTCGGCCAGCGCCTCGACGGGCAACGGGAATCGGCGCGCGGTGTCGGCCAGCGCGAGCAGGACCGGGTCGCCCCGGTCCGGCCCGCCCCATTCGGTGCTGTGGATGTCCATATCGTCATGCACGTCCAGATAGCCGGCCAGGTTCGCCAGATCCTTACGGGCCGCGGCCAATCCGGCCGATTTCTGCTCGAGCGGCGCATCCTCGTCACCGATGTCGTCCATCCGACGCGCGAAGGCGTAGACAGCCGACAGGGCGCCGCGCTTGGCCGGCGGCAGCAGCCGGATGCCGTAGGAAAAGTTGCGGGCCTCGGCCCGCGTGATCCGTTCGCACTCGGCATAGGCCCGCGCGACCAGCCCGGAAGGCGGAGCCATGGTCACGGTGCCACCGCCGTCCGGCCGGGCGCCGGGCGGGGCGGCGGCCGCACCGCGACCTCCAGGGCCCGGGCCAGCAGGCGGGGCTTCGTGGCCTTCGGCGTTCCGGGCAACGGATCGAAGCCGGCCCGGCCGATGGCGTCGAGCGCGGCCCGCCCGCCGCCGACGAACCCGGCCAGCAGGAGGCGGACCCGGCCCGGCACCGTGCCGACCAGCGGCGCCCCCTGTTCGAGGATGACCCGGGCCCGGTCGACCTCGAAGGAGATCAGACGGCGGACCGCCGGGTCGGCCCGGGGCGCAGCCAGATCGGCCTCGGTCACACCGAACCGGGCCAGATCCTCGGTCGGCAGATAGATCCGGCCCGCCCCGAGGTCCTCGGCGACATCCTGCAGGTGCTCGGCCAGCTGCAGCCCGGTGCAGACCCGGTCGGACATCGCGATCCGCTCGGGGGTACCCAGGCCGAACACGCCCAGCACCAGCCGCCCGACCGGGTCGGCCGACATCGTGCAGTAGTGCCGAAGGTCATCGAACGTGGCGTACCGGGTGACCACCTGGTCCTGTCGGTTTGCCGCCACGAGCAGCTGAAACGGTTCGAGCGGCAGGTCACATTCCCGAACTGTTGCGACCAGCTGCCTATTTACGGGCAGTGACGGGTGGCCGTCCCGGACGAGCTCGAGATCGGCTTCCAGCGCGTCGAGCAACGCCATCCGGTCGCCCGGAGCCTCGTCCCCGAGGTCGTCGACCAGCCGCGCGAAGCCGTAGATGGCCATCAGATGGGCCCGGGCCGCGGCCGGCACGACGAACGGAGCGACCGGGAAGTTCTCCCCCGGAGCGGACCGCAGGACGTGCGACAGCTCCACGTCCGCGGTCGTCGAGACCGGTCGCCCGCTCGCGGCCGTCGCGCCGGCGGGACCGGCCGGGGCCGGGCCGCGCGCGCCGAGCGCCGTCGAGGACGGTCCGCCGGCCCCGCCCGGCCGGCCGGCCGGGTCGCCGGTCATCCGAACACCCCCGCCAGACCGCGGTACACCGATGGAATCGCGCCGTGGACCCGGGCCGCCCCGACCAGCCAGCGGGGCGTCCAGACTTCGGCCCGACCCCGCCCGGTCGCGGTCAGCATCGCCGAAGCGACCCGCCGGGCTGGAATCGGGCGCGGGTAACGGCGCAGGTAGGGCGTCCCGCGCCGGCTGAAGAACTCGGTGTCCACGACGCCCGGCAGGCACAGGGTCACACCGACGCCCCGACCACCGACCTCGCTGCGCAGGGCGTCGGCGAACCCGACCAGCGCCGCCTTGGTGGCCGAGTAGGCCACCTCGCCGCGCACCCCGAGCGCCCCGGCCACGCTGCCGACCAGCAGGATCCGGCCCTGGCCACGCTCCAACATCCTGGGCAGTACGGCCCGCACGAGCGTGAGCGGCGACAACACGTTGACCGCGACCAGCTCGGCCAGCGTGGCCGGGGTCATCGCCTCGAACGGGCCGGCGTAGCCGAGCCCGGCCGAGCAGACCAGCAGATCGACCTCGCCGAGCAGTTCCCGGGCCCGGGCCGCGACCGCGTTCGAGGCGGTCGGCTCGGCCAGGTCGACAGCCATCCGGTGACCGCCGGTCGCCGCCGCGACCTCGTCGAGCGCCCGGCCGTTGCGGCCGATCAGCAGCGTGGTGCACGACTGTTCCGCCAACAGCAGCGCGGTCTGCCGGCCGATGCCGCTGCTGGCGCCGGTGACGATCGCGCTGCGGGGCGGCCAGCCGGGCCGGTCGGCGCGTGCCGCGACCGACACGGAACGTAGCGGTTCCAGGTGATCAACGGGTCGGGCGGGTGTGCGCACCAGTTCCCCCTCCGGTCGCGCGGGCCGGCGCATCGCGCCCTGTCCCCCAGACATGCGTTGCCACCAGCGTGCCGCAGATCCCCCATGCCGGGTACCTGCACGTCGACGTCACTGCCGACGAAACCCACCCAGGTGGCCGTCAGCTTCTATTTCATCGTCCTCCGCCCCGCTCGTCCACGTACCGGGGGGGCAATGTCATCTATTCGACACTCCCCCGAGTGCCCGCATGGCGGCCTCGACGATCTGCTCGCGCACCAGCGCCGGCAGGGTCCCGGCGGTCGGGTCAGATTGGTCACTCTCCGTGTCTTGCGCTGGGGCGCAGGCCGATCCGGGCCGCAACGTGGCGAAGACCGCACCCTGCACGGCGCCCAGGGCGCACCGCACCCGCAGCACCGCGTACGGCCCGGGGACCGCCGCGGCGAGGGTGTCGACAACTTCCTCGAACCGGTCCTTCATCCCGCGGGTCCGCGCGCTGTGATGGAGCACCGACGGATCGTTGGCGAACGGCGCGAACGCGGAGGCGGTCTCGGCGATAAGATCCGCGAGGTCGGTCAGCACCTGACGCGGGTCGTCGTCGAAGCGCCCGGGCGCGGTCCGGGCGAAGGTCTCGAACCGCTCGAACGTCGGCGTCATCATCGCGTCCAGGATCTCGTCCTTGGACGTGAAGTGGTAGTAGAGCGCCGCTTTGGTCACCCCGAGGGCGGCCGCGATGTCCCGGACCGAGGTACCGGCGAAACCCTGCTCGGCGAACAGATCGCGGGCCACCGACAAGATTCGGTCCCGGGTGACGGCCACCCGGGACGCCGTGGTCCGCGCGGGAATCGTGACCGGTCCGGCAACGGACCCCCGCGCGCGCGCCTCGACCACGCCCCGCCTCCTTCTCGTCGGATCCGACCCCGTCCAGCCGCGCGGCACGGCCTGGTGCCGCCCCTCACACCGGGGCGGGCTTCCGGATGATGCGCCGCAACGTTAGCCTGACGCTACTTACCAATCGGTCGGTAAGTGCGGTGCAACGCACGTTGCCCGGCTCCACGAGACTCCTGACCACCCGGCGAGGGGACACCATGACCACGCTCGCGCGCTGGTGCTTCCAGCACCGCCGCATCGTGCTGCTGCTCTGGATCGCCACCCTGATCGGGGTGGGCGCGGCCAGTTCCGGCATCGGCGCCAACTACAAAAACAACTTCAACCTGCCCAGCACCGAGTCCCACCGGGCCCAGGTGCTGCTGGCCCGCGACTTCCCGGCCGTCTCCGGCGACGAGGAGCGGATCGTACTCGCGGCCCGCACCGGAACCGTGCGCGACGCCGACGTGCGGGGCCCGGCCGCGGCGATGCTCGCCAAGGTCGCCCGGCTCCCGCACGTCACCCGGGTGGCCAGCCCCTATGACGCGACCGGGGCCCGCCAGATCAGCGCCGACGGAAAGATCGCCTTCGCGACCGTCGACGTCGACAAGCAGTCGAACCTGCTACCCAAGAGCGTCTTCAGCGACCTGGTGACCACCGCCCGGGCCGCCGATGCGGGTCCCCTGCAGGTCGAACTGTCCGGCAACGGCATCGAGCTCGCCCAGCAGGCGACCCAGAGCACCAGCGAACTGATCGGCATCATCGCCGCCGCGGTGGTCCTGTTCATCGCCTTCGGTTCGCTGCTGGCCATGACATTGCCGCTGATCAGCGCGGTCGTCGCCATCGGCGTCGGGATCAGCTCGATCGGCCTGCTCACCCACGCGTTCTCGGTGCCGCAGTTCGGCCCGACCCTCGGCGTCCTGCTGGGGCTGGGCGTCGGGGTCGACTACGCGTTGTTCATCGTCAGCCGGCACCGCAACGGACTGCGGGACGGCCTGACCCCGGAGGACGCCGCGATCACCGCGCTGAACACCTCCGGCCGGGCCGTCCTGTTCGCCGGGATCACCGTCTGCATCGCCCTGCTGGGGATGTTCGCCCTCGGGGTGTCGTTCCTCTACGGCGTGGCGATCTCGGCCGCCCTGGTCGTGGCGCTGACCATGGCCTCGGCGCTCACCCTGCTGCCGGCCCTGCTGGGTTTCTACGGCATGCGGGTCCTGTCCCGGCGGGAACGGGCGAAGGTCGCCGAGCAGGGCGCGATCCTCGAGGCGGCCACCGGCTTCTGGTGGCGCTGGGCCCGGTTCATCGAGCGGCGGCCGCGGGTCGTAGCGGTGGCCGGCGCGGTCATCGTGCTGGTCCTGGCCATCCCGTTCTTCTCGCTGCGGCTCGGCTCGACCGACGCGGGTAACGACCCGGCCGCCCACACCACCCGGCAGGCCTACGACCTGTTGGCCGACGGCTTCGGGCCGGGCTTCAACGGACCCTTCACGGTGGCGGCCGAGTTTTCCACCCCGACCGCGGCCGCCAGCCTGCCCAAGCTCGTGAACGCGCTGCGGGCCACCACCGGGGTCGCCTCGGTGGCGCCCCCCGTCACCTCCCCGAACGGCCGGGCCGCGATCATCTCGGTCTTTCCCGATTCCAGTCCCCAGGCGCTGCGCACCACCCAGACGCTGCACCGGATCCGCGACACGGTGGTGCCCCGGGCCACCGCCGGCACCGGACTGGTCGTGCAGGTCGGCGGCCTGACCGCCGTGTTCGAGGACTTCGCCCACGTCCTGTCCTCGAAGCTGCCCCTGTTCGTCGGGGTGGTCGTGCTGCTCGCGTTCCTGCTGTTGATGGCCGTGTTCCGCAGCCTGGTGGTGCCGTTGACGGCGTCCGTGATGAACCTGCTGGCGGTCGGGGCGGCCTTCGGGGTCATCGTCACGGTGTTCCAGTGGGGCTGGCTGTCGAGCGTGTTCCACCTGCGGCCGGGGCCCGTGGAGGCATTCATCCCGGTGCTGCTGTTCGCGATCCTGTTCGGGCTGTCCATGGACTACGAGGTGTTCCTGGTCAGTCGGATCCACGAGGAGTGGACCGCCCGGCGGGACAACCGGATCGCGGTCTCCATCGGCCAGGCCGAGACCGGTCGGGTGATCTCGGCGGCGGCCACCATCATGACGCTGGTCTTCTTCTCCTTCGTCCTGGGCGACGACCGGACGATCAAACTGTTCGGCCTGGGGCTCGGCGCAGCGGTGCTCATCGACGCGTTTGTCATCCGGATTCTGCTGGTGCCGGGTCTGATGCACCTGTTGGGGAAGGCGAACTGGTGGCTGCCCCGGTGGCTGGACCGCCGGCTCCCGCACATCGCCGTCGAGGGCTCGTCAGGCTCGCCGGCCGCACAGGTCCAGGAAGAGCCGGTCGCCGCCGGATAGGTGCCGGCCCGGCCGGGGCCTCGGAGCTGAAGCTCAGGCCGGCCTGGTGTTCCTGGTCGGACGTCAGTGGTGGAACGAGGTGCGGCTCTCGTCGGGGTCCGGGGTGGTCGAGCCGGCGAGCCGGTGGGTCACCCGGGTGAGGTCGTCCAGCAGCAGCTGCCCGAGGTCGTCGCTGAAGCCGTTGCGGACCACGATCCGCAACGTCGCGAGGTCGGTGAGCCCGGCCGGGAACTGGTACGCCGGCACCTGCCAGCCCCGCTGCCGCAGCTGGTCGGAGACGTCGAACACGGTGAACGGGGCGCCATCGGCGACCTTGAAGGCAAAGACCGGCAGCTCGGAGCCGTCGGAGATCAGCTCGTAGGGACCCAGCTTGGAGATCTCGCCGGCCAGCCACCGGGCGGTGTCCCGGGCCGACTGCTGGACCCGCCGGTAGCCGTCCCGACCGAGCCGGATCAGGTTGTAGTACTGGGCGATCACCTCGGCCCCGGGCCGGGAGAAGTTCAGCGCGAAGGTCGGCATCTGCCCGCCGAGGTAGTCCACGGTGAAGACCAGGTCGCGCGGCAGGGCGTCCGTGTTGCGCCACAGCGCCCAGCCGACCCCCGGGTAGACCAGGCCGTACTTGTGGCCGGAGGAGTTGATCGAGGCGACCCGGTCGAGCCGGAAGTCCCACCGCAGGTCGGGGTCGAGGAACGGTGCGACGAACCCACCGGACGCCGCGTCGACGTGGATCGGCACGTCCGGGCCGCCGGACGCGGCCAGCCGGTCCAACGCAGCCGCGATCTCGGCCACCGGTTCGTAGGACCCGTCGTAGGTCGAGCCGAGGATGGCGACGACCCCGACCGTGTTTTCGTCGCAGTAGCGCACCGCCTCGTCGGCGGTGAGGTGGTAGCGACCGGGCCCGAGCGGCACCAGCCGCGGCTCGACATCCCAGTACCGGGCGAACTTCTCCCAGCAGACCTGCACGTTGGCGCCCATCACGATGTTCGGGCGGTCGGTCGGCAGACCGGCCGCCCGACGCCGGGCCCGCCACCGGCGGGTCAGGGCCATACCGCCCAGCATGCAGGCCTCCGAGGACCCGGTCGTCGAGCAGCCGACCGCGTCCTCGGCCTGCGGCGAGTTCCACAGGTCGGCGAGGATGCTCACGCACCGGCGCTCGAGCTCGGCGGTCTGCGGATACTCGTCCTTGTCGATCATGTTCTTGTCGAGGCACTCGGCCATCAACCGCTCGGCCTGCGGTTCCATCCAGGTCGTGACGAACGTCGCGAGGTTGAGCCGGGCCCGCCCGTCGAGCAGCAGTTCGTCGTGGACGATCTGGTAAGCCTGCTCAGGGGGCATGGAACCGTCGGCGATCCGGTGCCTCGGGACCGAGGCCGGGCCGCCCGGTCCGACCGCCATCGGACGGATCGTGATCTCGTCGTCCAGGCGCTCGGCGCCGGCCTGTCGGTGTAGCGCCATCAGATGCTCCCCAGGGACGGATCGTGAGCGGTCGTATCCCTACTGTGCCCCGGGCCCGCGTTGTGGGCACCCCTGCTCCGCCTTCCCCTCGACGACATCGTCGTTGCCGAGGCATTCGTCGGCTTCCCGACGGACGGCCCACGCTGACCAACGGGGTCGGGACGGCCGCCGGAACGCAACCGACCGTCGACCCCGGCCGGGTCGGAAATGATCAATGACATGCGCGCACCATCCTTGCGGTGAGGACCGGGCGGCGAACCATCCGATCGATCTTTCAGACCGCCACCACGGCCAGCGCCCGGGCCAGAGCCGCGAAGTCGCTCGGGTTGCGGGTGTACAGGGGGAGGTCGTTTCCGGCCGCGATCGCCGCGATCATGAGATCCGACCGCCGCGGCCGCGGGCTCTGCCCGGCGGCGATCACGAGGGCCACCAGCTGGCTGTAGGCCCGTGCGGCGGTCGTGTCGAACGGCAGGGGTTCCATTGATGCCTCGACCACCTGGAGCCGCCCCAGGCGGGCGGCGCGTTCGATCGGATCGTCCGTCGTGTGCAGCCCGGCGCCCAGTTCAGCCAGCGTCACCGACGCGATCGCGACGCGCGCGGGCAGCCGCTCGGTCGCGATCAGCTCCAGGTCGATGACCACCGACGTGTCGAGCAGCCCGACCTCGGGATTCTGATCGTCCCTGGGCAGGGGCTCAGAGGATGTCGTCATGGACGCCTTTCACCGGCGTGGGTCAATCGCCGGGGTCGATCTGGTCGCTACCGAGCAGCACATCCGCTTCGTGTCGTAGGGCGGCCAGACCGGGCCGGACCGGACTCGGCCGGACCGGACTCGGCCGGCCCAGATTCGGCCGGCCCAGTCCCCGGAGCGAGCGGACAAGTTCAGCCGTGGCTACCGAGCGCTGCCGACGCAGCGGACGCAGTTCGGCCACCGCGGTTCCGTTGCGGGTCACGACGATGACCTCGCCACCCTC
>JAMFSN010000143.1 GCA_026225295.1 Frankia alni | reverse complement strand
GGTGGTGTGCCGGCACCCGTCGCGGGTGAACTTTCGCGTTGGCTGGCACCGGCCCGGTCGATCAGACCCCGACTGATCTGGCCGGCTCAGATCGCGCTGGCGACCGGAAACTCGACGCTGCAGGCACAGCTGCTGACGGAGCTGCGGATCGCCGACGAGAGCCCGCAAACTATCGACAGTGCCATCGACGCCTGGCTGTTCCGGACGACCCCCGACGTCGTCGACGCCCTGACGCCCAACCTGCGGGAGTTGCTCGATGGGGACAGCGCCGATGTCCTGCGGACCCGCGGCCGCCTCGAGGGGCGACGCGCCGAAGGCGATCCCGCCGCCCGGGTCTGGGTGGCCGCCACGGTACTGCGCGGTCCGAGCCCGGCCATTGCCAGTACCGTGACGAAAACGATTGCGGATTCGCTCGGCGCTTCGGGCCGTTTCCCGGCGGCGGAGTTTCTCCGGTGGCTGGCCGGGCTTCTCGCCAGCTCGCATACGGACGCTGTCCGGCGCATCGCAAGCGTGTTGAAGTCTGACCGCTGTGTCGATGGTGCAACGTTCGAGCAGATCGTCCCTGATCTTCTGCGGCTGCTTCCCCGGCGCCTGGAGTCCGCGGTGCTGGCCAAGGAGGAACCGCAGGTCGTGCGGGCGTTGCTGGATTGTCTGGTCCGTGCGGACCGTATCGCTCCGACGCCGGCGCAGACGGTGGGCGCGATATACGACTCGCTCGTCGCCCGAATTCTTGATCCGGTTGCGCCGTCCGGCGCGTCGACCGACGTCGCCGGTGATGTCAAGAATTTGACCAACCTGTGCGGGACGCTGATGGCCAGACGGATGCCGGCGAGCGACGTCCGGGACCGGGTCGGGGAGTATCTCGGGCGCCTCGATCCGGACCGCATCGGCAAGAAGAGCGTGAAAAGTATCGAGTCGATGCTGATTGGTATCTGGCGCAGGGATCCCGGCGCCCTTGACTGGATGGCGGAGATATTCGCGCGTCCAGAACCGGCGGTCGGGGTGAAGATGGCTATCGCGACTACTTTTCTGATGAACGATGAACGGAAGCCCGGGGGTAGAGCCGCGGCGCTCCGGAATGATCCGAACTGTCCGGCGGCGGTGGCCACCCACCTGGCCAACGAGTTGCGTGGCTGACGCCGCGGCGCCAGAACGTGCTACGGCGTGGGCCGACCGGTCCGCGGCGCCGGAGTGCTGATGGCCACGCGCGGACGCTCCCCCGAATCGAACGCCCGCCTCGCTGCCTCGGCCCGCTCTCCGGGTTGGATCAGGATTCCCGGTCCGCGGCGCTGAGGAAGCGGGTCGTCGCGCTCCCGCGCGTGGCCACGGATTCAGCATGCCGTTCCACTGTGGTCCTGCCCAGGGAGTGCCTGCGGCCCAATGCCTCGGGAAACGGGAAACCCCGCGCGGGGCGGCCGGGGTCGTCCCGGGGGAGGGGGTCACCGCCGTCCGGCCTGGCGGAGCTCGAGGATATGGACTGATCCCCCGCTGTCCCCGGCGACCAGCACCGCGTCGTCCGGGCCGGCCGAGGTGGTCGCGAGCGCGCTGACTGCTGAGCTTGCGAACCAGGTGGCCGCGACCGTGCCGGTGGTGGTGTCCCAGACGGTGGTGGTGTCCCAGACCTTGCGCACCCCGTCGGTCGAAGCGGTGACCGTGCTACGGCCGTCGGCGCTCAGGCCGGGGAGTTGGGCTTCCGTTCTCCTCCCGAAAATCACGTTCGGGGACCGGAAGAATCGCCAGGTCCGCCCGGTCGATCGCCGTCAGGGCATCCCGAAGACGATTCTCCTGCCCCCGCTCGATAGGCCACTGCCTGATCTGGCGCGTTGCCCGGGCGGCAGGGGCAATCAGGGCGGCGGGGGGTCGTGGTCGGCGGCCGGCGTCGTGGGCACAAGGCGGCGCATCGCACGCACCGCGTTCCCCAGCGCGTCGAGTTCGGCCGCGGTGTAGGCGAGGAAATAGACCATGCGGAGGGCGGTCCCGGGCGTCCCCAGCAGGTAGTCCACCGCCGCCGTAAGCAGAGTCTGGGCGGTCGGTCCCACCGCCGCGCCGCCCGTGCCGGCGCCCAGTAACGGGAACAGCACGGTCCGCACCGCGGCGTCCTGCTGCGCGACGCCGTCGGCTTCCGTGAGCGCGTTCGTCAAGCACCGACCGACGTCGCGAATCTGCTGGAATCCCTCGCCCGGTTCCCCCTGTACAGCGGCGACGTGAACGATTTTTCGGACGTTGTTGCTTTCGAACAGAGCACCCGCGCCCGTGACGAAGGCGGTGCCCGGCGCGACCGGCCGCCGGTTGCCCACGCGGGCGGCGAGTTCCATCGCAATGGTGTCCTCGGTAATCCAACCGGTCTCATCGCGCCGGGCGCCCATATAACGAATGATCGCGGAGATGGAGAAGTCGGAGGCTCGTGACATCTCCATCCCGGTATTTTCGCTGTTGACCCAGATGTCGGCACAGTTGACCCGGTTGATCGTCCCGGTGACGATGCCGATTCGGCAGGGGCTGGCCGGATCGGTGATCCGGAACGCCTCGATGCGCAGGGGTAGGACCTCGGCGGGTCGCCGCGCGCCGGTGGGGCTCTGCTCGGCCGCCCGGTCCCGGAGCTCTGGAACGAGGCGCGCCAACTCGCGGACCAGGCGCGCCACGTCCGACTCGATGGTCCGGTGGTGGAGGCGAAGGTACTGGCAGCGGGCCAGCGCCGCGATGTCCGGTGGAAGCGCCGCCGCCCGTGGAAGCGCGACCTCCTCGACCAGGATCGGGACGACCCGGACGCCCGCGGCGAATGCCTCGGAGATCTCGCGGTGGACCCAGTCGTCGACCGCGCCGTCCGGGTCCGCTGCCCCGGACGGGGCGGTGGATGACCAGTTGGGGCCGATGACGGCCAACAGCACCGTGCATCGGCGCAGGTTGTCGATGATTTCCCGACTGAAATCCTCACCGGGGTTAATGGAATACGAGGCATAGAAGACCCGGGAATTGCCGAAGCGGGCCGCCAGCTCCCGGTAGATCAACGCGGCATAGCCAGCCTGGTCGCGTACGCGGTAGTTTATGAATACGTCTGGCACGACGGCCCCCGTGCGGCTCGGGTGATGCCAAGGTCCGGACCGGCCGGATCCTTCTGGGCAAGGGTGGCTCCCACCGCCGATGATTCCACATTGGATCCGGCCCGGACGGTCAACCGGCGCTCAGACCGGCGGCGCCGGCCTAGGAACGCAGCGCCGTCGCCAACCTCGGCAGGAGTGGCCGGACGCGGGGATCGCCGTTCCACCGGGCCAGTGTTCCGCGAAGACGACGCAGTTCGTGCCGCAGCGTCGACGACTCCACCAGGCGAGCGGCGTCCAGCACCTCGGCGGTGCCGGCGCAGGCCGCGTCGAGGTCGCCCGCCAGCGCGTGGGCATGGGCGAGACGGGCGCCGAAGCGAGCTCGGGCCCGGTGAGCGGTCTTCGGTATGCGATCCACCTCGGGCCCGAGCAGCTCGGCGGCCTCGCTCACGAAACCGAGGTCAACCAGACACCAGCCGCGGATCGCCGTGACCAGGTCGGCGACGTTCCGAGTGCCGATCGCGAGCCCGTCGTCGCCTTCTCGCCGGCCACGGTCCAGGAAGACCGCGGCGCGCTCCAGTGCAAGCTCGGTGTCCCGGGCCTCGCCGGCCAGCGCGTAGCCCTGCGCCTCTCGCAGCCCGGCCAGGCCGCGGACGCGGGCGGACGCGCGCGAGTTCTCGCGGGTTGCCCGGGCAAGTTCGACCGTTCCTTCCGCATCCTCACGATAGAGCGTGACCAGGGCGCGGCGGAGTCCGGAATACGCGAGGAGGGTGTCGGCCGGGCCGGCCGCCGCCGCCAGTTCGCCGCACCGGTCGGTCCACCACAGCGCCGCCTCGTCGTAGCCGGCTTCCTGGGCCATCCAGGCCGTGTGCTGGGCGAACTGTGCGGCGACCAGCATCATGCTCTGCCGATCACTACCTCCGACGCGACGGGCGACGCCCATCGCGGCGTGCGTTTGGGTGATCAAGGTCGGCAGGAGCAGCGCGGCTGGGACCTGCTGTCCGAGCCTTCGCTGGAACTCGAAGGAAGCCAGGAACCCGTAGGCGAGTTCGCTGACGTCACCAGTGAGCGGCAGCACCGAGTCCGCTCCCGGGCCGCCCCTCAGGATTGCATCGGGCGCGGCCCTCGGCAGGCGGTCCGTCGCGACGTCGAAGGTGAACCGACCAGTCTCCTCCATCCGCAACAACCACTCACCATTTTTGTCGCCGCCGGCGCGTGGCTTCCGTCGCGCATCCCCGGCCGTGCGGGCGGCAAGGGCAGCGAGCTCACCACCGGCCTGCAACCCGGCATCGCACCGGCGCGCGAGGTCGGCGCTCGGCGCTTTCTCGCCGTTTTCGATCTTGCTGAGGTAGCTCTTGCTGTAATTCAGAATCAGGCCGAGATCCCGCAGGGACATGCCCGCGGCGAGTCGTCGGGCTCGCAACTGCGCTCCGAAGGTACCCACCCGCCAACAGCCTCTCCGGTTGCCCTTTTCTCCGTAAGAAGGTACCGGGCCGGAGTCAGTACCCTCCGGCGCAGTCCGGGATCGGGCGGCGTGCACAAATCCGCCGGACTCCGCTGGCCCACCAGGCAATCAATACTTTCCGGCGGACCTGTCCCGTCCGGATCCCGTGCGGTCACGCATCGGGGAGCACGGACTCGGCGCGGCGTCCGGCAGAGGTCCGCTGGAGACGCAGCGAGCGTGTCCGAGAGGGAGACGAACCCCCACGCGGCTCGTGGGGCGGAATTGAATCGCACTCGTCGGTTCAGGCGCCTTCGTGCACCGCAGCAGGTAGGCGACGTAGGTCAGCGGCAATATCGGGGAAGCGCCTCGTGACCTCGTCGGAGAGTCGACCCGCTGCCTCGCCGAGCACGGTGCGTCTACGTCCGCGAGGACTGATCGCTCCCCGCCGCGACCAGTGGCTGGCCGCGCGCTGAGTCGATCGCGGCTGTCCGACACGTCGGCGCCCTCACCGCGCGCAGAACGACGGTCACGACCGGTCACAGGATGCCGCGCAGGCCGAGGTCCGACGGATCGTCGCCGAGTGTGACACCAAGCTCGACCGGTACCGGGCCGCCCCTGGGAGGCCGGCACCGACCTGGTTGGCGACATCGACACGCTGACCAAGCTCGGGATGGAGATCCTGATCCCCGCAGAAGTCGAGGAGGAAGTCCTCCTCATCGTCGAAGATCTTCTGCTGGCGGCGGTACAACTCCAATTTCTTCCCGGAAACCATCTGCGTGCGACCTACGACGCCATGCGGCCTGACCGAGGCTGACGGGGCGCGGCTTCTTGTGTGGTGGGACCGACCCAACGCCGGGATCTACTGAATCGCGGTCGTGCATCCTGCTCTCGTCAACGACGAGACCTTCAGCACGGTCGCGGTAGGCGCCGTCGCGCGGCGCGGCGGGGCGAGCGGTTCGAGCGGTCGGGCGCACCGTCCTCCACGCCGTCCCTCGCCTATCCGATCGGTGGCCGAAGGCTCGCTCAGGGTGGTACTTTTCGATCTTGGGTGGTGTTCTGCCCGGCTTTGTCGGTTCTCGGGCGGAGGGCGGGTGGGGTGAGTCGGCCGGCGGACTGGTGGGTGCTGGAGCTCGACGCCGACCCGACCCCGGGTGATCCGTTCGCTCTACGGGAGCTGGGCCGCCGGTTTTTGGGGCTGGCGGCGGACGCCGACCAGGCCGCGGGCCGGGTCCGGGCCTTGTCGGGCGACGAGGCGGTCGCGACGTGGGTGGGGGAGTCGGGAGACGCCTACCGGG
>JAMFSN010000142.1 GCA_026225295.1 Frankia alni | reverse complement strand
CCGCAGGGGGCCGCCTTTACAGAAGTACAGCTAATTTGTCCCCGCTTGCTATCTAGCAGTCACTTCTGCGGCCCCAAGGTTCCTCGCAGGGTTAGCGTTGGTGGTCTCCGATGCGCGAGCGGGCACCCGTCCGTGTCGATTGCTCGCCACGTAGAGCGCGCTGGGCGGCCTCAAGTGCGGAAGGTCCGCAGGAGACGCCGACGACGAGCGCGACGGTGGGCACTCCGTTCCGCATCGCGTCGGGCCCGAAGCTCTGCCAGCGGCACGAGCGTGGCAACTCCGGTCAGGGCGAGAGACAGTTCAGCGGCTTCATCCTGGGTGACTTCGAGGGTGATGGAGTGGCCGTGGTCGTGGAAAACCGCGATCAGCTGATCGTTCTGATCGAAAATATCGGTCTCGATCGACCATGCCGCGTGAGCGCGAACCATGTCCCACTCGCGGCGCTCGGAGGGGTAGAGATCAGGGCTCCAAGCCGGATCCTGGAGCCCCTGGCTCCGGCCCTGCTCCAGCAACCAGTCCCGGGCCGCTCGAACGGCGTCGGGCAGCGGCTCGCGATAGTTGGAGTAGCCGTCGAGGGAAACTCTTCCGATCCGAGGCCGCATGTGATCAAAAATGATCGCGCACGCGGGATCCGCGTCGCGGGGATCTTCGAACTCGGCGTCAACCACCCAGGTCATGCGCGGCGTCGCAGTGTCAGAGGGTTCCGGCGGCACCATCACATCTTGCCGGACTTAACGCACAGCAACTCGGGTCACCGTATGCGGTCTCCCGGTAGGGGCGTCCGGAACGGCATGGCGACGAGTCCCAGCAGAAGGAGGTCCGACGGTCAGGTGTCGGTCCTGGTGCTGGGACTCGTCGCGTGAGGTGCCGGCTTCTACCGGTCCGGCTGGGTGTCGGCGGCGGTGAACATCAGTGTGAGGCGGACGGCGGTGGTGGGTGCGGATGAATGGTCTTCGCCGTATGCCTCGGCTTCTTCTTGGCTGTCGAACGGGGCGTGGACCTGGTGGGGTCGGTCGTCGCCGTGCCCGAACTCGATGAGGGCCCAGAGGTCTGTGCCTGGCTGGTTGGGGTGGGTCACGGTCGGGTGAATTCGCCTGCTCCCGCTCCGGCGAGGAAGGCGTCCCATTCGCCGTGGGAGAAGGGAAGGAACGGGCCGGCGGGCTGCTTGGAGTCGCGCAGGATGACCCCGTCGACCTGGTGGGCGAGCTGGACGCACATGCCGCCGGCTCCGTTGGAGTAGCTGGACGTGAGCCAGGTCGCGGTGACGGGGTTGAAGGCCGCCAGGTTGGGCTTGCGGTCGGGCCGGACGGTGTCGTTGGGCTGGTGCATGGGTGTCGCCTTTCTGTGGGAGTGGGGATGGGTGGTCCCGCCCGTAGCTGCACGCCGGGCACGATCGGCGTGCGCGGTGGCCCACGGGCGGGACCGGACGAGGTCGAAGAGGGCGGGGACGGTCGGCGGCGGTGGCGAGCGACCCCCGCCCGGTCAGCGCAGAGCGGGGACGTTCGTGGTGGCGAACCGGGCCGGCACGACGGTGTACTCGTCGATGCCGTTGCGCTGCGCCCAGGTGTCGGCGGATGAGGCCGACGGGAACACCATCACGATCTCGGTCGGTTGCCCGTTCGTGGCCACGACGACGGTGTACAGGGCGCCCCCGTTGCCGTCCTGAACACGGTTGCCGTTGCCGTTGTGGTGGCTCACGAGCTGGCACCTACCGTTCTGCTGCCGCCGTGTGTGACCGGGCGGTACCGTTTCCGACACGACTGAGCGTGCGGTAACGGGCGGCGTGGTCGTAGGCATGAGCACCGGTCATACATATGACCGGCGGCAGGTCATAGCGCGGGCATGGAGGCGACGGCGTGCAGGATGAGGACCCGTTCGACGTGCTCGGCGCCGAGTTGAAACGCCGCCGTGTCGCGGCGGGTTTGTCACAAGATCGGCTCGCGGTGCGGGTTGGTGCCGATCAGGCCCAGATATCGAAAGCGGAAACGGGCCGTAAGTTCCCGCCGGCCGCCCTTGTCGAGGCCATCGACGATGCCCTTGGGTCAGGGGGTGTCCTGGTTGATCTGTATGGGCGGGCGTGGCGAGCCCGGCAGGCGAAGACCGCTGCGTATCGAGGTGAGGAGGATGACACGGACAGGCGCACGTTCGTGGGCGGGCTCGGGGCGGCGGCTGTCCTGGCGGCCGACATGTCGCGGCGGATCGCGAGTGCGGGCCCGGATGAGTTGACCCTCGACGAACTGGAGGCGGAGGTCGACCAGATCGCCCGCGCCTACTCGACGACACCGCACGCGGAGATTGCCCCTCGGGTCATCGCCGCATGGCGTCAAGTTGAGAGCGCCCTCGGCGGCTGGACGACGCTCGCCGTACGAGGCCGGCTCACCTTGCTTGCCGGGCAGCTCGCCTACTACGCGGGTCGGGTCGGCTTCAACACCGGCGATGAGCAGTCCGCGCGGCGATTCGCGGTGCTGGCTGAGCAGTACGCCGACGATGTCGGTGATGCGGTGCTCGTCGGCTCGGTCGCGGGACTGCGCAGCTCGATCGCGTACTACGCGGGCCGGTACCGCAATGCGGCGGATTTCGCTTCCGCTGGCCGGCGGCGGTGTCACCCCTACAACCGGGCGCGGCTGGCTGCCTATGAGGCTCGCGCTCAGGCCGCCGCAGGGAACGCCGACGGTGCGCGGGCCGCGCTCGCCGCGATGGCGGACGGGATGTGGTCGGGGTCGACGATGCCCGGGGGGTCCCCCTTCGACGACGCAACATCGGACATGTTCGCTGCCGTGGTGCGTGATCGGCTCGGAGACAGAATGGGCGCCGAACCGTTCGCCCGGTCGGCGGCCGATCAACTGGGCCGTACCGGCGCTTCGTACGAGGATCACGGCCACGCGCTGTTGACGCTGAGCGCGTCGCTGGCGTTCCGGCCGGTGCCGCGGGTGGACGAGGCCGCGGACGCCGCCGGGCGGGCCCTCGCCGTGCTTGCTGGGCGGCCGACCCGGACTGTTCTGGACGCCGCCGGACGCCTCTGGGGGCAGCTGGACGCAGCGTTCCCGGGGACGGTCGCGGTTCGATCGTTGGGGGAACGGATGACCGGTGCCCGCGCGTCGCTGCCGGCCGGAACCGGCCAGTGAAGTTCGGGCCGCCGACCACGGTCGAGATCCCGACCCTGATCACCGATCGGCTGGTGCTGCGGTCCTGGTTGGCCCGTGACGTGGGCCCGTACACCGCGATGGCGGCCGATCCGGAGATGTCCCGCTACACCGGATCGCCGGCCAGCGAGGCGGCGGTGTGGCGGATGACCGCGTTCCAGATCGGGCATTGGGCGCTGCGCGGCTACGGCATGTGGATCGCCGAGGATCGCGCAACGGGACAGTTCGTCGGCCGGGTCGGGCTGTATGAGGAGTACGGCTGGGCCGGGTTAGAGGTCGCCTGGACGATCCGCCGCGACCGGTGGGGGGATGGGCTCGCGACCGAAGGCGGCGCCGCCGCGCTCGAGTACGGCTTCGCCACAACCGACCGTGACCACATCATTTCGATCATCCATCCGGACAACGCCGCGTCCTCGCGGGTCGCACAGAAACTCGGCCTGACCATCGATCATTTCGAGGAGATCGACGGCGAACCCCGCAACATCTGGACCATCACACGCTCCGACTGGCAGGCCGCGCGGCCGTAGAGCGGACGCCTGACGGACTCCCGACTCGAACCGCTGCGCGGGGAATGCCAGCCCATTCGAGTGCATTGCGTGCGCCGCCCGTGGTATTTTGCTGGTGACGGTCGAAACTACGCTTTCCCGCCAGTACGTTGCACGCCACCTCGGAGCCATCCGGTCAGGAACGGGCTCGGGCGTCGCAAGCCACAACGCGCCTTTTTGGGTTTCGTGTTGTGGTTCGCTTCCCTGTTCTCTTCTATGAAGGAGAGCGCCTTGTCCTGGGCCGTTTTTTGTGTGTCCGCTTTCCCATTCCCACGGTAGATCGATGGGCGGGGTGAGCACCGTTCCGGGGTGGTAGTTCTCCCGGTTGCTTCTCTGCCCTTTTCCGCTGTTCGGTTCTGTTCGTGCTGTGCCGCTTCCCTGGTGTGGTTTCCCAAGGGATGCGGTGTTGCGTGCCGTAACGCTGGGAAAGTGGTCTGCCGTCATGAATCAGGGAATTCCCAAGGTCGCGGGGGAACGGGCCGCCGCGCTGAGAGCCGCACGCGAAACCGACGACGGGCCGGGCTGATGGCCGCGTTGTTTGACGTGAGCCCCGATCCGCCTGCTGTGGTTTCTGGCAGTTCGGGGATGAGCCCCGGTCCTTCTGCACTTTCCTCTGGTTCTGGCAGTAGCGACGAGATCCAGGGTGGCGAGAACGAAGACGGCGGTGAGGCGGCTGGGTCCCAGGAGGGGGTGGGCGGGTGGGCCGCCTGTTCCCCGGAGCCGCTGTCGGTGGCGGACCGGCACCGGTGGTTGTGGGACCGGCTCGACCTGTCCGACCGGGAACGGGCGTGGATCGTGGCGCGGGTCGCGGAGGCCCCGGCGGGGTCAGATAAGCGGCTCCGGCGAATTGCCGCGATCCTGGCCCGGGACGACTCCGGCTGACCGTTCTTCCTGGGGGTCTGGTCCCCCCGTCGCCTTTCTCTGGCGGCGGGGGACTACTGCTGTCGGGCGGGGGCGTCCCGGCGGGTTAGCTGGCGTTGTCGTCGCGGAAGGTGATGTGGATGCGGTCGGGGTTGTAGGCGTCTCCCCAGGGGCCGGGTTTCACGTCGATACGGGCGATGACGTCGCTAAGGACGGCGCGGCGTTCGGTCAGGCTGTCGAGGGCGAGCCACTGCTCGGCGCTCGGTAGGGGCCGGGTCCGACGCTTCGCGGTCTGCGCCTGCTTCGCCTTCAACGCCTGGATTTTCGCCCGGACCAGGTTGATCGCCGGCAGGGCGTCCTCCTCGGCCATCTGCCGGGTCACCATCAACTCCCGGTAGTGCGCGGCCTGAGCCTCGAACGCGGTGATGTCCGCGCCGATCGGATCGTCGGCCGCCGGGGCCTGGTCGGGGAACTCCTGCTCCGCGAGCCACACCGCTACCAGCGACGTGACCAGCTTCTCCGTCTCGATTTCCGTCGTGTTTGCCTTACCCCGGCACTTACGGTCCCGACAGCCGTACTTCGCCGGACGGGCCGACTCCCGCTTCCCACTCGCAGCGACCCGCGCCAGGCGGGCGGGCCGCCCCACCATCGCCGTGCCGCACGTCGCGCAGAACAGGAACCCGGGAAGCAGCCGGGTGTGCACCGAACCGGTGTTCATCCGCCGGTCAGTGTCCAACAGGATCGCCCGGACCGCGTGCCACGTGTCCATATCCAGGATCGCGGGCCATTCCGCGACGACCGGCTCACCGGTCTCATCGCTGATGACCTGGCTCAAGCCATGCCGGCCGGAACCGACCAGACCGACGATGCGGGGCCGGGTCAACATGAACTTCAACGATGACGGGGTCCACTCCACCCCGGTGACCGTCGCGACTCCCCGGTCGTTGAAATCCCGCACAATCGTGCCCAGCTTCTCCCCCCGCACGATCCGCTGCGCCGCATCAGCCAACACGGCAGCCTCGGCCGGGGCATGCACCCACGTCTTGCGGCCCTCGACCGTGACTTGTTGGAAGCCGTAGGACCGGGTGCCGCCGTTGGCCTTCCCGGCCTGCCGCAGTTCCGCAAGCTTGCTCACCAGACGTTCCGCCTTCAGCGCTGACTCGTGTTCCGACCACACCGCGATCGTCTTCGCGACCGCCCGCCCGGTCGCGTTCGACAGATCGACAATGCCGCTCTTCGCTGTCTGGACCTGGGTGTCGTGCAGATTCAACACGTCGATCAACCGGTCAAGATCACGGGGGCGGCGGTACAGCCGGTCGGAATGCCAACACAGCACCCCATCCACCACGCCGAGACGGATATCGGCGAGGAGATCCTCGAACCGTTCCCGCCGTTTGCCGTTGTACGCGGACCGGTCGTCATCGGAGTAGATCCCGGCCACCCCCGGGATGACGTCCCACCCCAGACGATCCGCCAGCACCCGGAGTTCCTTCTCCTGCCGGCGGACCCCCAGCTCGTCGTTCTTCTTATCCGCCGAGATCCGCAGATACAACGCCGCTCGCCGGGCCCGGAACGGGCCCCGTTCGACCTGGTCACGACGTCGATGGGCGGTCCGAACGGAAGGGTCATCCAGCCGAGCTACCATGATCCCAGTGTACCAAGAAGTGAGCGTCGCGAACCTGACCACCCTGTGCCGCTGGCACCACCGCGAACACCACGAAGGCACCTACACCATCACCACCACCCGCGACGGCACCCTCACCTTCCGCAAACCCGACGGAACCCCCATCCCCCACGCACCCCAACCCCCCACACCGGCACCGGCACCGGCACCGGCGACACCTCCCGCCCCACCCATCGACCCCACCGCCATCACCCCCACCTGGAAAGGCGACCGACTCAACCTCGGCTACACCATCGCCGGACTCCTCCACCACCACCCGCCGAAAGCCGCCTAATGCGCGGCGTCGTCCCAGGTGGCGCCGACGCCGATGCTCACGTCCATGGGAATCGACATCGAGTAAGCGGCGGCCATCTCCCGTCGGACCAGATTTTCGAGGGCCTTCCGTTCGCCCTGGGCGACCTCGAAGACCAGTTCGTCGTGAACCTGGAGCAACATTCGGGAACTCAGACCCTCCTCGCGGAGGGACCGGTCGACGCCGAGCATCGCGACCTTGATGATGTCCGCCGCGGAACCCTGGATCGGAGCGTTGAGAGCCATCCGCTCGGCCATTTGACGCCGCTGGGAGTTGTCGCTCGCAAGGTCCGGCAGATACCGCCGGCGACCCATGATCGTCTCGGTGTATCCGTCGGACCGGGCCCGGTCGACGACGCCCCGCAGGAAGTCCCGGACGCCGCCGAACCGGGCGAAGTAGGCGTCCATCTGCTCACGGGCCTCATCCGGAGCGATGCCGAGCTGGCCGGCCAGCCCGAACGCGGACAAGCCATAGGCGAGCCCGTACGACATCGCCTTGATGCGGCGGCGTAGTTCCGGATCGACCTGGTCGACCGGTATGCCGAACGCCTGGGAGGCGACGAACGTGTGGAGGTCCTCCCCCGAGGTGAACGCCTCGATCAACGCCGCGTCGCCCGACAGATGGGCCATGATGCGCATCTCGATCTGGGAGTAGTCGGCGGTCATCAATGTCTCGAAGCCGGGTCCGACGACGAACGCCCGGCGGATCTGGCGTCCCTCCGCGGTGCGGATCGGGATGTTCTGCAGGTTCGGGTCGGTCGAGGACAGCCGGCCGGTCGCCGCGATCATCTGGTTGAACGTCGTGTGGATCCGGCCGGCCTCGTCGACCATCGGCAGCAGCGACTCGACGACGGTCTTGAGTCGCGCGACGTCCCGGTGCCGCAGCAGCACGGCGATCAGCTGATGGTCGGTCTGGGTGGCGAGCCACGCCAACGCGTCCGCGTCGGTGGTGTAGCCGGTCTTGATCCGTTTCGTCTTCGGCAGCCCGAGTTCGTCGAACAGGATCTGCTGGAGCTGCTTGGGGGAACCGAGGTTGAACGGGCGCCCCACGATCTGATGAGCCTGCTCGACGACCGCGCCAACCTGCGCGGCGTAGGTCTTCTGCAGGTCGTTGAGGTGATCGGAGTCGGCGGCGATGCCGGCCCGTTCCAGGCCGGCCAGCACGGTCAGCAGCGGCAGCTCCATCTCGTGCAGCAGCCGGGCTGCCGAGCGCCGCTCCAGGTCGGCATCGAGCGCGTCGGCCAGCTCGAGGACGGCCCGGGCCCGGACGGCGTCGGCCGACGCCTCGTCGGCCTCGTCCGACCCGTCCAGCGTGAGCTGCCCGTCGCTCGGGACCTCGGCGTGCAGATCCTTACGTAGGTACCGCAGAACGAGATCGCCCAGATCGAACGAGCGCTGGCCAGGCAGGGCCAGGTAGGCCGCCAGGGCGGTGTCGCTGCTGACCCCGGCGAGCGTGAAGCCCTGCGCCGCGAGGGCCAGCATCGGGCCCTTGACGTCGTGCCCGGCCTTGGGCCGGGTCGGGTCGCTCAGGTACGCCCCCAGCGCGTTGGTGTCCTCGGTGGTCAGCTGGGTCGGGTCGAGCCAGGCCGCGGCGCCGTCCGCGCGGGCCAGGGCCAGCCCGCTCACGACCCCCGTCCCGCGTCCCCAGGTGCCCCGGACGTGCAGGCCGAGCCGTTCCCCGGCCGGCGCGTTCTCATCCAGCCACTGCGCGACATCGTCGGGCCCGAGGAGGGTGAGATCGACGTCGAAGCCTTCGTCGGCCTCCGGCTCGACCGCCTCGAGCGTGGCGTAGAGCCGCTCGCGCAGGACCCGGAACTGCAGGGTGTCGAAGAGCTGGTGCACGGCCTCCCGGTCCCAGGGACCGAGGCGCAGGTCGTGCGGGCCGACCTCGAGGGTCACGTCGCGCACGAGCTCGGTCAGCGTCCGGTTGCGCACGACGTCGGCCAGGTGGGCGCGCAGCGAATCGCCGGTCTTGCCGCTGATCTCATCGGCCCGGTCGACCAGGCTGGCCAGCGACCCGAACTGCTGGATCCATTTGGTCGCCGTCTTTTCCCCCACCCCCGGCACGGACGGCAGGTTGTCCGCCGGGTCGCCGCGCAGCGCGGCGAAGTCGGGGTACTGGACGGGCGTCAGGCCGTACTTGGACTCGACCTCGGCCGGGGTGAAGCGGGTCATGTCACTGATGCCCCGTCGGGTCATCAGCACCGTGATCTGGTCGTCGACCAGCTGGAGGGCGTCGCGGTCGCCGGTCACCACGAGAACCTGCATGCCCTCGACCTCGCCGAGGGTGGCCAGCGTGGCGATGACGTCGTCGGCCTCGAACCCCGCGGCACTCACCGACGGGACCGCGAGCGCTTCCAGCACCTGTTGGACCAATGCCACCTGGCCCCGGAAATCGGTCGGTGTCTCCGACCGGGTCGCCTTGTACTCGGCATACTGATTATGCCGGAATGTCGGCGTGGGAAGATCCCAGGCGACCGCGACATGGGTCGGCTTCTCGTCCCGCAACACGTTGATGAGCATCGAGGTGAAGCCGTAGACGGCGTTCGTCGGCTGCCCGGTCGTGGTCGAGAAATTCTCCACCGGCAAAGCGAAGAATGCCCGATAAGCCAACGAATGGCCGTCGAGCAGCAGCAGCCGCCCGGCCTCCGGCCCGGGGCCGGCCGATGCGGGCGACGGAGCGGCCCGGCTGCTCCGGCGCGCCGGACGGCCCGGGCGGGCCGTCGCGGCCGGCGATGCGGTCGGGCTGGGAGCCGGGGAGCTGGGGGCCGGGGTGGAACTGGTCGTCGCGGGCACGGGTCCACTCTAGAGACGACCTCGGACGGATCCGGCGGGCCCCGCACCCAGGGTCGCACCGGTCCTGGTGACGGGCGGGTGCCGCGGGCCCACGGCGGCCGGCCCACGGTTCCGGTGGACGTGTGCTCGCGTGGTCGCGTGGTGAACAGTGCGGCGCGGGGGCCGCCGGTGACCGTCGGTCGCGCCCCGCGACGGCCGGGTCGCCCGCCGTCCCGCGACACGCCGACCGCGACCCGGACCGAGATCATTCAAAGAAAATAACCGCGCGCAGCCGATCGCTCGATACGCGTAGCCACCACAATCGAGCACGTTCCGGAACACGCCGTAACCGGCAATATCATCGAAAAGAAATTGTCCGACGAGGCCACTGAATAACGGCGCAACGCACACATCCGTGACACCGGACGCCGTTGACGGCAGGTGTCGTGCGGCCTAACGTTTTACCGGCGGGCTCGGGGACGATCGAGTAGAAAACGTCTGGACGCGGGGAAGGTCCAGACGGAGCCAAAGATCGCCCCGGGCTTGCATTGTCTCGCCCGGCGTGCGCGGCCCGCGGGCCGACGGGGATACTGGGAGGCGTGCACCTTGTCCCCGCCGACCGGGCGTCCCGGCACGTCATCGACGAGCACCGGGTCTGCGACGCCATCGCCGGCCTGCCGGAACCCGACGCCCTGGCCGAACGGGCCCGGCGGTTCGCGCTCCTCGGCGATCCGAGCCGGCTTTCGCTCCTGCTGTGCATCGTGGCGGCCGGTCCGATCGCGGTGACCGACCTCGCCGTCGCGACCGGTCTGCAGGACGGCACCGTCTCCCAGGCGCTGCGGCATCTGCGGGCCCACGGTGCCGTCCGGGCCAACCGGGACGGCCGGATCCTGCGGTACGTCCTGGCCGACGAACAGCTGGCCGACCTCCTGCGCTCCGGTCAGGCCACGTCCTCGCCGAGATAGGCCTGCCGGACCCGGTCGTCGTCGAGCAGCGCGCCGGCCGGCCCGTCGATCGAGATCGCGCCGTTCTCCAGCACGTATCCACGGTTGGCGATCTTGAGGGCCTGCGCGGCGTTCTGCTCGACGAGCAGCACCGAGACGCCGTCGGCATTGATCTCCGAGACGACCCGGAAGATCGTCGCGACAATCAACGGGGCCAGCCCCATTGAGGGTTCATCCAGCAGGAGGACCTTGGGCCGGGCCATCAAGGCCCGCCCGATGGCCAGCATCTGCTGCTCGCCGCCCGACAGCGTCCCGCCGGCCTGGTTGCGCCGTTCGGCCAGGCGCGGGAACAAGGTGAACACCCGGTCGGTGTCCTCGCGGGCGTGCCGCCGGTCGAGGTAGGCGCCCATCAGGAGGTTCTCGTGGACGCTCATCCGCGGGAACACGCGCCGGCCCTCCGGCACGTGGGAAATCCCCCGGGCCACGAGTTGGTGCGCCGGCAGGCCGGAAAGCGGTTCGCCGTCCAGGAACACGCCCCCGGCGGCCGGCCGGAGCAGGCCGGAGATCGTGCGCAGGGTCGTGGTCTTGCCGGCACCGTTGGCCCCGAGCAGGGTCACGATCTCGCCGTCGGTGATCGACAGCGTGACGCCGTCGAGGGCGGTGACGGCTCCGTAGCGGACCACCACGTCGGACAGCTCGAGCAGCATCAGGACTCCCCCTCCGTCGGCTTCGGGATCGCGGCGCCGTCGGAGCCGAGGTACGCCTCGATGACGGCCGGATCGCGCTGGACCTCGGCCGGCGTACCGCTGGCGATGACCCGACCGAAGTTCAGGACGACCACCGACGACGCCACCGACATCACCAGCCGCATGTCGTGCTCGATGAGCAGCACCGATATCCCGGTGCCGGCGATCCGCCGGATGAGCGCGGTCAGATCGAGTTTCTCCGCCGGGTTGGTGCCCGCCGCCGGCTCGTCGAGCAGCAGCAACGACGGGTTGGTGCCGAGCGCCCGGGCGATCTCCAGGCGGCGCTGCTCGCCGTAGGGCAGGGACGAGGCGATGTCGTCGACCCGGTGGCGCAGCCCCACGAAGTCGAGCAGTTCCACCGACCGGGCGACGCTCTCGCGTTCCTCACGCCGGGCCCGCGGCAGCCCGAGAATCGCCCCGAACGGACCGGTCTTGTGCCGCACCTCCACCCCGACCTGGACATTCTCCAGCGCGGTCAGGGCCGGAAAGAGCCGGATGTTCTGGAAGGTGCGCGCGATGCCGAGGCCCGTCACCACGTGCGGCTTACGGCCGAGCAGCTCGACCGGCTTGCGCCCCACACCCGTGTACCGGACCGTGCCCTCCTGCGGGCGGTAGGCCCCGGTCAGGCAGTTGAACAGCGAGGTCTTACCGGCTCCGTTGGGCCCGATCACCGCAAGGATCTCGCCCCGCCGCTGCCGCAACGACACCCCGTCCAGGCTCGTCACGCCGCCGAACCGCAAGGTCAGGTCCGACACGTGCAGGGTGATGTCGTCCGGCGCCGACCCGGCCGGGTCGGCCGGCGACGGGCCGTCCAGGGTGGTGGTCATGCCGCGTGGTCCGGGGCGGCGCCGAGCGGGTCAGCGCCGTGGATGCCGGCCTCGGCGAGCTGGATTTCCCGCCGACGGCGCCGGGACGGCACCAGACCCTGCGGACGGAAGATCATCATGGCGATGACGACGGCTCCGAAGTAGATGTAACGGTCCGCGGGCGGCACCTTGTCCCGCAGGTAGAAAGCCAGGCCCTGCAGCACGACCGCGCCGACGACGACCCCGATCCGCGATCCCATCCCGCCGAAGATGACCACTACCAGCACCAGGATCGAGGCCTGGAAGCTGAACGACTGGGGCGAGAAGAACTGCTCGGAGGCGTAGAGGACCCCCGCGAAGCCGGACACCGAGGCCCCGATCGCGAAGGCCAGCAGCTTGAGCCGCAGGGTCGGCACCCCGGACGCTTCGGCCGCGATCTCGTCCTCGCGGATGGCCGCCCAGGCCCGGCCGATGCGGGACCGTTCGATCCGGCCGAACGCGAAGATGACCAGGACGATGAATCCCAGCAGCAGGTAGTAGTACGGCTTGGGATCCAACGACCACTGGTAATGCACGGGCCCGACGTTGACCGACGGGTTCGGCACGCCGAAGACCCCGCGCGGACCGTTCGTGATGCCCTGGGCGTTGTTGGCCAGCAGCTGGACGATCTCCCCGAACCCGAGCGTCACGATGGCCAGGTAGTCACCGCGCAATCGGAGGGTCGGGCCGCCCAGGATGACCCCGGCCAGCGCCGCGACCAGCAGCGCGATCGGCAGGACGAAGAACGGGTTGAACACCACCGGCGAGTGCCAGGGCATCCCCGTCTTGGTCGTGAAGTAGCCGGTGACGTAGGCCCCGATGGCGAAGAAGGCGATGTAGCCGAGGTCGAGCAGCCCCGCATACCCGACGACGACGTTGAGGCCCAGCGCGAGCAGCGCGTAGATGCCGATGTCGTTGACCAGCGACTGCTGGGCCGCCGACGAGACGAGCTGGGGAGCGAGGATCGCCACGGCCAGCAGCGTCGCGTTCCCACCGAGCCGCCCGGGCCGGGTTTCGAGGACCCGGCCCACCGGCGCGAGCCGTTCGCCGGCCACCTGCTTGACCGCTCCCAGCCGGCTGGACACCTGGACCAGGGCCCAGAACGCCAGGCCGATCGCGAGGAAGATGAAGATCCGGGGGGCGAGCACTGACTTGGCGATACCGTGGAAGGGATGGTCGCTGTCCCCGTCCGGGCCCGTCATCACGGCCAGCACGACGCTCACCGCGAGGCACGCGCCGAGCTGGTGGACGGGGCTGGAGCGCAGCAGTTCCAGCAGCCCCGGACCGGGTCCGGTGGCGGCCGGAACGGCCCGGTGCCGGCGGGGGCCCGGGGCGCGCTGCGGGGTCACCGACGGCTCGGTGAGCTCGGTACCCTCCGGCGACGGGGTGGTCCCGGAGGTCGTCACGCGGCCCTCCCCAGTCGCTCGCCGAGCAGGCCGGACGGCCGGAACATCAGAATCACGACCAGCACCAGGAACGCGATCACGTCCTTGTACGACGCCGAGATCACGTAGCCGCCGTAACTCTCGACGAGCCCGAGCACCAGCCCGCCGACGACCGCCCCGCGCACATTCCCGATCCCGCCCAGCACCGCGGCGGTGAATGCCTTCAGCCCCGGGACGAAGCCCATGTTGTACGAGGCGTTGAACGTGATCGTGTAAAGAAAGCCACCCGCTCCGGCCAGCAGTCCGCCGATGATGAACGTCAGCACGATAATGCGCTCGACGTTGACCCCCATCAGGCTGGCCGTGTCGGCGTCCTGCGCGACCGCGCGGATTCCCTGCCCCAGGCGCGTGGCGCTGACCAGCCGGTCGAGCAGGATCAGCATCAGCACCGCCACGCCGACGGTCACCAGGTTCTGGGTGGTGACCTGGGCGGAGAAAATATGGAAGACCACGCCGTTGTGGAAGAGCGGGGGCAGCGGCACGTTCTGCCGGCCGAACTCCTTCCCGGCCAGGTTGAACGCGAAATAGGATGCGCCGATCGCGCTGATCAGGTACGCGAGACGCGGGGCACCCCGCCGGCGCAGCGGCCGGTAGGCGGTGCGTTCCAGCGCGAACGCCGCGGCCCCGCCGGCCAGCGCGCCGACCCCCAGCCCGGCCAGGACCAGCCCGACGGACGCGAGTCCGCCCGGGGTGTCGCCGGCCGGCAGCAGCCCCCGGGCCGCGAACAGACCGCCGAACGCGCCGAGCATGAAGACCTCGCTGTGCGCGAAGTTGATGAGCTGCAGCACGCCGTACACCAGGGTGTAGCCGAGGGCGATGACGGCGTAGAGCGCACCGATCTCGAGGCCATCGACGGTGAGCTGCCAGAACTGGTGGACGAAGCCCATGGGTGCCATTTCGCGATGAAGGTGCCGGATGGCACGGGTCAGGCCGGCGGAGGAGGTCAGCCTAAACGGTCGTATCAGGTAGGCGTTCGGCGCCGGCCCACGCGCTCGGCACCCGGCCGCCGGAGGTCGCTCGGAACGACGGGCGGACCGCTCACGCGCGGTCCGGCCGTCGTCACCGCCTGCGGTCTAGCCCTTGACCAGTACCGCCGTGCTGCCCAGAACGGTGCGCTCACCGTTCTTGACCTGGTAAATGAACACGTTACTGCCGGCCACTTCGCCGGTCGGGCTGAACTTCAGGGTCTTGGTGAGACCCACGTAGTCGACCGACTTGAACGCCGTGGCGACGGACTTGCGGGTCGCGCCGGCTCCCACCTGCTTGAGAACGGTGACAATCGCGTTGGTCGCGTCGTAGGCCTCACCGGAGTAGGTGCCGGGCTTCGCCCCCGCGTTCGTGGCCTCGAAGCTCTTCACGAATGCGGCCGCCTTGGGGTCGCTGTTCGCGTCCCCGCACGGACAGGTCAGGTAGACCCCGTTGGCGTTCGCCACGCCGGCCTGCTTGATGAACTGGTCGTCATTGGACCCGTCGCCACTGGCCAGGATGCCCTTGTAGCCCTTGGTCTTGAGCGCCTTGGTCAGTAGGGCGAACTCGGCGTAGTAGCCCGAGTAGTACACCGCGTCCGGCTTGTCCGCGATGATCTTCGTGGCTTCCGAGGTGTAGTCCTTGGTCGGGTTGACGCTGTCGTGCGTGATCGTCGCCCCGTCCTTCTTCGCTTCCGGCTCGAACGCGCCTGACAGGCCGGTGCCGTACTCGCTGGCGTCGTCGAGCGAGAAGACCTTCTTGGCCTTCAGGGTCTTGACGACGTAGTCGGCCGCCGCCGCGCCCTGCACCGTGTCCGGCGCGATGTCGCGGAAGAACGTCGTGAAGCCGAGCGTCGTCAGCGCCGGGTTCGTGGCCGACGGGCTCACCGAGAGCAGGTTGGCCTTGCTGAACAGCGGCTCGCTGGCCTTCGTCGCACCCGAGAACACCGGACCGACGACCGCGAGGACCGCCGAGTTGTCGATCAGCTGGCGGGCAGCGGTCGGGCCGACGTTCGGGTCACCCTGGTCGTCGGACTGCGCGAGCTTCAGGGTGAAGGGGAGGTCGCCTTTCTTGTTCGCCTCGGCGATGGCGGTCTTCACCCCGTCGACGGCGTTGATACCGAGCTGCTGGTTGTCACCGGACAGGGGCCCCTGGAAGCCGATCTCGACCGACTTCTTGCCCCCGCTGCTGGACGACGAGCCACCCCCACTGCTGCCACAGGCAGCAGCCGTGACTGCCACCGCCAGTACGGCCACCGCCATACCCGTGACGTGCCGTCTCGCCATGTCTCTCCTTCTCACAACGCCCAACCGGCGTGTTCTCATGACCACGCAGGGACGTGGGCCCGGCCCGAATCTGGGGTGCCCACAGCGTTCCGGGAGGTAGCCCCCGCCGGTCCACGCCGCAATTCCTGCCGGCTCGGCTGCTGTGCCGAGTTGCCGGGCAACGTAGCGCCTCAGGCCCGTCAACAGGAAGCATTGCGGCCATGTCGTTACTCGACCGTCACACCTTCGTGAGGAAGCCCCTCTGAAGGGAGGGTCCGTACCGCGCATTCGGGGGACCACGAATCATCCCCGTTCACGCGACCGACATCTGGCCCGGCCTCACCGCGCTACACCCCGATTCGACCAGGTCACAGACCCGCGTTCCGTCCTGGTCGGCGATCCGGTGGGGTTACCGGAAAGGCGTGACCGCGACCGGAACGAAGATTCCGTTCCTGATCCGGTAGATCGTCACGGCGGCGGAAACGGTGTCCCCGAAACGGTCGAACGCGATCCGCCCGGTTGCGCCCGGCAACGACACCCGGCCGACCCGGTCGACGACCCCGGCCCGGACCGCCGCGTCGACCGCCGGGTGACCGACCAGCGCGCCAGCCGCCGAACTGATCAGGACCCGGGCCGCGTCGTAGGCGTAGGCGGCCGCGACCGGCGGGTCGGGGGTGACGTCCGGGGACGGCGCCGGGCTGGGCGTCGCGGTGGACGACGAGGCTGAGGCCGAGGCCGACGGCCCGGAGGTGGAAGGGACGGTGGACGGGTCGGTGACGTCGGAACCGGCCGACGGGGTGGCGCTCGCGCCGCCGCCCGACCACCGCTGCTCGTACGCGGCGACGAAGGGCGCCGCCGACGGCAGCTCGGACGTCGGCGCGCCCAGGTCGGCGACCAGGTCACCGTCCGCCGCGGCGCCCGCGCTCTTGGCGTAGTCCTGGGCCAGCAGGCTGTCGGCGCCCATCACGGCCAGCCGGGGGTCGGTTTTGCGCAACGTGGTCCGCAGGTCAGCCGCCACATCCACCCCGGTGGTGACGTAGACCAGGTCCGGGTCCCCGGCCAGCAGGGCATCGATCACATCAGCCCGCTCCCGCGCGCTCGCCCCGGCGGCGACCGGATAGCGCCCGGTGACCGTCGCGCCCAGCCGATGGGCCTCGGTCGCGAACGCGCCGGGCAGCGTGGAGCCGTAGCCGTCGGAACTCTCGACAATGGCGATGCGGCGGTGGTGGGCGGTCCGGACCGCGTACCGGGCCGAGCCGACCGCCTCGTCGAGGTCGGTGCCCGACAGCCGGAAGTAGGTGCGATAGGGCCGGGTGCGCGGCGGCTCCGCCGTGCGGATCGGTACCGCGGTGAGGGGCGGCACGGTCGTCGGCGCGCCGGTGAGGGTCGGGTCGCCGTTCGACGGCGAGATGACCGCGATCCCGGCGCCCGACAGGGTCGGCACCGCGATCCGGGCGACGGTCGAGCTGAGCGGCCCGACCACCCCGATCAGGGTCGGATCGGCGGCCAGTTGCTGGGCCGCCTGGGCCCCGCCGTCGGGTCGGGATCCGTCGTCGGTCGTCTGGAGCTTGAGCTTCCAGCCCACCCCGAGCGCCCCGGACGTGTTGGCCTGCTCGACAGCGAGCTGGACGGCTTTCCGGACGCCCTGGCCGGTGTCGGACCCGGCGCCGGACAGCGGCGCGACGACCCCGAGGGTCGCCACCCGGGTGGGCGCCGGGTCGCCGGCCGCCGACCGGTCGCCGCGGCGGACCGCCAGCACGGCCACCACCGTCCCGACCACCAGCAGGAGCGCCAGCGCGGCCGCTCCGCGTCGGATCGCCGGGCTCACGCGCCGGGCAGAGCCTCTCCGGACATCACGGTCTCGGCGACCGCGCGCATCGTGCGGCGCTGGTTCATCGAGGTCCGCTGGATCCAGCGGAACGCTTCCGGCTCGCTCATCCCGTGCTCGGTCTGCAGGACCCCCTTGGCCCGCTCAATGATCTTGCGGGCCTCCAGTCGACCCTGGAGGTCCTCGACCTCCGCCTCCAGGCTGACGATCTCGGTGAACCGGCTCATCGCCATCTCGATGGTCGGCAGCAGGTCCTTCTTCTGGAACGGCTTGACCAGGTACGCCATCGCACCCGCGTCCCGGGCCCGCTCGACCAGATCCCGCTGGCTGAAGGCGGTGAGAATGACCACCGGGGCGATCCGCTCGCGGGCCACGTGGGCGCCCGCCTCGATGCCGTCCATGCCCGGCATCTTCACGTCGAGGATCACCAGATCGGGACGCAGCTGCTCAGCCAGCTCGATGGCCTTCGCGCCGTCGCCGGCCTCGCCCACGACCTCGTACCCCTCCTCCTCCAGCATCTCCTTCAGGTCGAGGCGGATCAGGACCTCGTCCTCGGCGATCAGGACCCGGCGGGGGGTCGAGGATGGCTGGCTCATCGGCGGGGACTCCTCCACAACTTGCGGGACGCCACGTCAGGTGCACACGACACCCGCCGCGGCGCCCGGGGCGGGAGGTCGTCTCGCACCTTATCCCGGTACGCTTCGAAAGGGGCCCCGCCCGTCCGGGATCCCCGTGTCATCGTTGGTCTTGCTGACACGATCGGACGGTCGAGCGGCACCCACCGCCGGGATGATGGAATGGCAGACATGGTCGCCTCAAAAGCGACTGCTCGAAAGGGCGTGCGGGTTCGAATCCCGCTCCCGGCACCCAGAGGTTCTCAGTCTCCGTCAGACCAGGCGGGGGCGGCGGGCGGCCCGGTCGGCCAGCGCCGCCTCGATACGGTCGGCCACCTCATCGGGCGAACCGGTGCCGTCCACCGTGACCAGCAGCGCCCGGTCGCGGTAGTAGCGCCGCAGCGGCGCGGTCTCGTCCGTGAAGACCTTCAGCCGGTTGATCGCCGTCTCGCGGGTGTCGTCGACCCGGCCCTCGGTGCGGGCCCGCCCGGCGATCCGTTCGAGCACCTCGGACTCGTCCACGTCCAGGTCGATCACGACGTCCAGCTCGCCGCAGGCGTTCACCAGATTGCGGTCCAGGCCCTCGGCCTGCGGCAGCGTGCGGGGGAACCCGTCGAGCACGAAGCCCTGCGCGCAGTCGGACCGGTCGAGCAGCCGTTCCCGGACCATTTCCAGCACCACCGTGTCGGGCACCAGCTCGCCGCGCCGCACGTAGTCCTCGGCCTGCTTGCCGAGGGGGGTACCGGCCGCGATGTCGGATTCGAAGATCTGACCGGTCGAGATCGCGGGCACGCCGTGCCGGGCCGCCAGCCGCGCGGCCTGGGTGCCCTTACCGGAGCCGGGAGGACCGAGCAGAACGAGTCTCACCCGGAAACCCTACCCAATAGGGGCATGGTCGTTCCCGGTCCGCGGACGCCTACCGCCGGGTGGGGGTGATCGGCGCCGGCAGCTCCGTCGAGCCGGTCAGGTGTCGGTCGACCGCCGCCGCGCAGGCCCGGCCCTCGGCGATCGCCCAGACGATCAGCGACTGGCCGCGGCCCATGTCCCCGCAGACGAAGACGTCCGGCGCGGACGTGGCCCAGCCGGCGTCACGGGCGACGTTGCCGCGCGGGTCCAGAGTGACGCCGAGCTGCTCGACCAGACCCTCCCGCTCGGGTCCGGTGAAGCCCATGGCCAGCAGGATGAGCTGGCCGGGCAGATCGACGTCGGTTCCCTCGACCTTCTCGAACCGGCCGCCCACCATCGTCACCTCGTGCATGCGCAGCGCGGCGACCGCGCCCGTCCCGTCGTCGACGAACCGCTCGGTGTTGACCGAGAAGACCCGGTCGCCACCCTCCTCGTGGGCCGAGGACGTCCGGTACATGAGCGGCCAGGTCGGCCAGGGCGTGGTCGCCGCCCGGGTCTCCGGCGGCCGCGGCATGATCTCCAGCTGGTGGACCGACGCGGCGCCCTGCCGGTGTGCGGTGCCCAGGCAGTCGGCCCCGGTGTCGCCGCCGCCGATGATGACCACGTTCTTGCCGGCCGCCGAGATCGGCGGCTCCGCCAGGTCGCCCTGCGCGACCCGGTTCGACGGGACCAGGTACTCCATGGCCAGGTGGATGCCGGTCAGTTCGCGGCCCGGCGCGGGCAGGTTGCGGGCCGCGGTCGAACCGCCGGCCAGCACCACCGCGTCGTAGGTGGCCCGCAGTTCGTCGGCGGTCACGTCCACCCCGACGTTGCACGAGGTGACGAAGCGGGTACCCTCGGCCTCCATCTGGGCCAGCCGGCGGTCCAGGACGCTCTTTTCCATCTTGAATTCGGGGATGCCGTAGCGCAGCAGGCCGCCGATCCGATCGGCCCGCTCGTAGACGACCACCTCGTGGCCGGCCCGGGTCAGCTGCTGGGCGGCGGCCAACCCGGCCGGACCCGACCCGACGACGGCCACCCGGCGACCGGTCAGCGCGGACGGCGCGACCGGCGCGACCCGACCCTCGTCCCAGGCCCGGTCGATGATCGACACCTCGATCTGCTTGATGGCCACCGGGTCGTCGGAGATCCCCAACACGCAGGCCGCCTCGCACGGCGCCGGGCACAACCGGCCGGTGAATTCCGGGAAGTTGTTGGTGGCGTGCAGCCGCTCGATCGCTTCGTCCCACTCGCCCCGGCGGGCCAGGTCGTTCCACTCCGGGATGATGTTCCCGAGCGGGCACCCGTTGTGGCAGAACGGAATGCCGCAGTCCATGCACCGGCTGGCCTGGTCCTTCAGGCTCTCCTCGGGAAAGGCCTCGTAGACCTCGCGCCAGTCGGTGATACGGATGTCGACGGGGCGCCGTTTCGGCAGCTCCCGCTGATGACGCATGAATCCCGTCGGGTCAGCCACGACACAACACCTCGCTCTCGTGCGGACGCTCAGGCACGCGCCGCCGCCATGATGACGTCCTCGGCCGACCGGCCCTCCGCCGCGGCGGTCTCGATGGCCAGCAGCACCCGCTTGTAGTCCCGCGGCATGATCTTGACGAACTTGTCCCGTTCGGTGTCCCAGTGGTCGAGCAGGCCCGCGGCGACCCGCGAGCCGGTCTCCCGGCGGTGGCGTTCGACCAGCTCGTGCAGCAGATCGTGGTCGGCGTCGGTCGGCTCTTCGAGCTCCACCATGTCGCCGTTGACCCGACCCCGGACCGGGTCGTAGAGGTAGGCCACGCCGCCGCTCATCCCGGCCGCGAAGTTGCGGCCGATCGGGCCGAGCACCACGACCGTACCGCCCGTCATGTATTCGCAGCCGTGGTCACCGACCCCCTCGACCACCGCGGTGGCGCCCGAGTTGCGCACGGCGAACCGTTCGCCGACCAGCCCCCGGAAGAACGCCTCGCCGGCGGTCGCCCCGTACAGCAGGACGTTACCGGCGATGATGTTGTCCTCGGCCCGCAGCGGGGCCTCCTTGGGCGGGAAGACGATGATGCGCCCGCCGGACAGGCCCTTGCCGGTGTAGTCGTTGGCGTCGCCTTCGAGGGTCAGGGTGATGCCGCGCGGCACGAACGCCCCGAAACTCTGCCCGGCCGAGCCGGTGAACCGCAGCGAGATGGTCCCGTCGGGCAGGCCGGCGCCGCCGAACCGCTTCGTCACCTCGTAGCCGAGCATGGTGCCGACGGTCCGGTTGACGTTGCGGATCGGCATTTCCAGCCACACCGACCGGCCGTCCTCGAGCGCGCCCTCGCACAGTGCGATGAGGGAGTTGTCGAGCGCCTTGTCCAGGCCGTGGTCCTGCAGCGTGGTCGCGTGCAGAGCGCCCCCGAACGGGCGCTCGGGCGCGTGCAGGATCGCGGTCAGGTCGAGCCCCTGGGTCTTCCAGTGGTCGACGGCGGCCCGCGAGTCGATCATCTCGATGTGGCCGACGGCCTCGGCGATCGAGTGGAAGCCCAGCTCGGCCAGGTATTCGCGGACCTCGTCGGCGATGTAGGTGAAGAATGCCTCGACGAACTCCGGCCTGCCGGTGAACCGCTTGCGCAGCTCGGGGTTCTGGGTGGCCACGCCGACCGGGCAGGTGTCGAGGTGACAGACACGCATCATCACGCAGCCGGCCACCACCAGCGGCGCGGTCGCGAACCCGAACTCCTCGGCCCCCAGCAACGCGCCGATCACGACGTCGCGACCGGTCTTCATCTGGCCGTCGACCTGCACCACGATCCGGTCCCGCAGCCCGTTGAGCAGCAGGGTCTGCTGCGTCTCGGCCAACCCCAGCTCCCAGGGCGCGCCGGCGTGCTTCAACGAGGTGAGCGGGGCCGCGCCCGTCCCCCCGTCGTGGCCGGAGATCAGGACCACGTCGGCGTGGGCCTTCGACACGCCGGCCGCGACCGTCCCGACGCCCACCTCGGCCACCAGCTTCACGTGCACCCGGGAGCGGGGGTTGGCGTTCTTGAGGTCGTGGATGAGCTGGGCCAGGTCCTCGATGGAGTAGATGTCGTGGTGCGGCGGCGGCGAGATCAGCCCGACCCCGGGGGTGGAGTGGCGGGTCTTGGCGATCCACGGGTAGACCTTGTGGCCGGGCAGCTGGCCGCCCTCGCCGGGCTTGGCGCCCTGGGCCATCTTGATCTGGATGTCGTCCGCGTTGGCCAGGTATTCGCTGGTCACGCCGAACCGGCCGCTCGCGACCTGCTTGATCGCCGACCGCCGCAGGTCGCCGTTCGCGTCCGGGACGTACCGGTCGGCGTCCTCGCCGCCCTCCCCGGTGTTCGACTTGCCGCCGATCCGGTTCATCGCGATGGCCAGCGTCTGGTGGGCCTCGGCGCTGATCGAGCCGTACGACATGGCCCCGGTGGCGAACCGTTTGATGATCTCGGAGGCCGACTCGACCTCCTCGATCGGGATCGGCGGGCGGACCCCGGTCCGCAGCCGGAACATCCCGCGCAGCGTCGACGCGCGGGACGACAGCTCGTCGACCTTGCTCGTGTACTCCTTGAAGACCTCGTACCGGCCGGCCCGGGTCGCGTGCTGGAGCAGGAACACCGTCTCGGGGTTGAACAGGTGCACCTCACCGTCCCGGCGCCACTGGTATTCGCCGCCGGTCTCCAGGTGGCGGTGGGCCAGCTCGGACGGCACCCGCGGGTAGGCCCGACGGTGCCGGGCGGCCACCTCGGCGGCGATGACGTCGAGCCCGGCCCCGGCCAACCGGGACGGGGTGCCGGTGAAGTGCTTCTCGATCAGTTCCTGGGACAGCCCGATCGCCTCGAAGACCTGGGCGCCGGTATAGCTCGCGACCGTCGAGATGCCCATCTTGGACATCACCTTGAGCACACCCTTGCCGAGCGCCTTGATGAGGTGCCGACCGGACTCCTCGATCGTGACCCCGGTCAGCTCGCCCCGGGTGATCAGGTCATCGACGGACTCGAAAGCCAGGTACGGGTTGACCGCCGCCGCGCCGTAGCCCAGCAGCAACGCGACGTGGTGGACCTCGCGCGCGTCGCCGCACTCGACGATCAGGCCGACCTGGGTGCGGGCCCGCTCCCGGATGAGGTGATGGTGGACCGACGCGGTCAGCAGCAGCGACGGGATCGGCGCGAGCGTCTCGTCCGATCCCCGGTCGGACAGGACGACGAACCGGGCGCCGAGCGCGATCGCCGCCGACACGTCGGAGTGGATCTCGGCCAGCCGGCGCTGGAGCGCTTCCTCACCGCCGTCGACCTCGTAGAGGCCGGTGACGGTGACGGCCGCGAAGCCCGGCATGTCGCCGTCGTCGTTGATGCCCCGCAGCTTGGACAGCTCGATGTTGCTGATGACCGGGAACGGCAGGTGGACCGACCGGCAGGACGCCGGCGACGGGTCGAGCAGGTTGCCCTCGGGGCCGACGAAGCTGCCCAGGCTGGTCACCAGTTCCTCGCGGATCGCGTCCAGCGGCGGATTGGTGACCTGGGCGAACAGCTGGGTGAAGTAGTCGAACAGCAGCCGCGGGCGTTCCGAGAGCACCGCGACCGGGGTGTCGGTGCCCATCGAGCCGATCGCTTCGGCGCCGGTCCGGGCCATCGGGGCCACCAGGATGCGCAGTTCCTCCTCGGTGTAGCCGAAGGTCTGCTGGCGGCGGCGCACCGACGAGTGCGGCGCGGCGACATGCTCGCGGGTCGGCAGGTCGTCCAGGGAGATCACCCCGGCGTGCAGCCACTCGCCGTACGGCGCGGCCGTGGCCAGCGCGGACTTGATCTCCTTGTCGTCGACGATGCGGCCCTGCGCGGTGTCGACCAGGAACATCCGGCCCGGCTGCAACCGACCCTTCTGGACCACCTTGTGGGCCGGGATGTCGAGCACGCCGACCTCGGAGGCCATCACGACCAGACCGTCGTCGGTCACCCAGTAGCGCGACGGGCGCAGGCCGTTGCGGTCGAGCACCGCCCCGATCACGGTGCCGTCGGTGAAGGCGATCGAGGCCGGGCCGTCCCACGGCTCCATCAGCGTGGAGTGGAAGCGGTAGAAGGCCCGCTGGGCCTCGTCCATCTCGGCGTGGTTCTCCCACGCCTCGGGGATCATCATCAGGACGGCGTGCGGCAGGGTGCGGCCGCCCAGGTGCAGCAGTTCCAGCACCTCGTCGAAGCTCGCCGAGTCGCTGGCCCCGTCCGCGCAGATCGGAAACAACCGCGACACGTCCCCCGGGATGACGTCGCTGGCCAGCAGGGCCTCCCGGGCCCGCATCCAGTTCCGGTTGCCGCGTACCGTGTTGATCTCGCCGTTGTGGGCGATGAACCGGTACGGGTGGGCCAGCGGCCAGCTCGGGAACGTGTTGGTCGAGAACCGGCTGTGGACCAGGGCGATCGCGGTGGTGAAACGCGGGTCGTCCAGGTCGGGGAAGTAGGTCGACAGCTGGTGGGTGGTCAGCATCCCCTTGTAGACCAGGGTGCGCGACGACAACGACGGGAAGTAGACCCCGCTCTCGCGGCGGGCCCGCTTGCGGACGCAGAACGCCCGCCGTTCCAGATCCATCTGGGCGTCGTCGGCGCAGCCGACGACCGGGCCGAGCGCCCCCTCATCCAGAGCGTCCGGCAGTCCGAGGAAGACCTGCCGCATCAGGGGGGCGACCTCCGCGGCGGCCCGGCCCACGATGTGGCCGACCACCGGAACCTCGCGCCAGCCCAGGACCCGCAGGCCCTCCTGCCGCACGATCCGGCTGATCACGCGGATGGCCTCGTCACGGGTACCGGCGACCATGGGCAGGAAGGCCGTACCGACCGCGTACCGCCCCACCGGCGGCAGCGCGAAGTCGACCACGTCGCGCAGGAACTCGTCCGGGACCCCGACCAGGATGCCGGCCCCGTCGCCGGTGTCGGGGTCACTGCCCGACGCACCGCGGTGGTCGAGGTTACGCAGGACCGTCAGGCCCTGCTCGACAAGCTGATGGCTACGCCGGCCATGCATGTCGACGACGAAACCGACGCCACAGGCGTCGTGCTCGAATGTGGGGTCGTACAGACCTTGCGGAGTCGGCATCCGGCGCTTCCTGTCCGTCTTCTCTGGTTCCCGAGAGGCGGACGACGCTGTCCGGAGGTTCGTGCCCAGCGCGTATGTCGCGGCTGTTTCAGCATAACGAGTGTGCCACGCTCGGCGCCCGTTCGCCGTGATCGTCCCGGTCCGACAGATCACAGGGTCGAACCGGTCGGCGGGGGCGCCACAGGCCGCTCACCGGCCCATTTCCACGCCGCCGCCCCAGGCCACCATGCCCGGAAAACAGCTCGGAATCACCTGTCTCGCGGCGCTGTCTCGCGTGCTCATGATCGGGGGCGGGCCCTCAGGTGACCGTGGTGCCGACCAGAGCACCTATACCGTACGTGGCCGCGGCGGCAACTGCCCCGAACATCAGCTGCCGGGCGCCGCTGTAGAGCGGTGAACGCAAGGTGAACCGACTGACCACCGCGCCCACCCCGAACAGGGCGACCGCGGTCAGCACCGCCGAGATCACAAAGGTGCGGGCCCCGAACAAATAGGGCAGCAGCGGGATCAGCGCCCCGGTGGCGAACGAGGCGAACGAGGACCCGGCGGCCAGCACCGGCGACGGCAGGTCGGCCGGGTGGACGCCCAGCTCCTCGCGGGCGTGCACCTCGAGCGCCACCTCCGGGTCCCGGGAGAGCTGGCGGGCGACCTCGTCGGCCAGCGCCTCCTCGACCCCCCGGCGGCGGTAGACCCCGGCCAGCTCGGCCAGCTCGGCCCGGGGGGAATGCACCAGCTCCCGGCGCTCCACGTCGATCTCCCGGCGCATCGCCTCGTTCTGGGCCCGGACCGAGGTGTACTCGCCGGTGGCCATCGACAGGGCCCCGGAAACCAGCCCGGCCACCCCGGCCAGCAGGACGAACCGGGCGGCCGCGTTGCTGCCCGCGATCCCGCTGATCAGGGAGACGTTGCTGACCAGGCCGTCCATTGCCCCGAACACGGCCGGACGCAGCCAGCCCCCGTTGATGTCCCGGTGCCCGTGATGGATCTCCTGGGGGCGGGCCGACTTCCCGCCCCGGACGCCCTGCTGGTCGCGTGCCACCTCCCCAGCCTAGGTACCGACACCGTGAATGACGGTCCGCACCCGATCCCGGACCGGTCCGTGACGGTCAGCGGTCAACCAGGCCGGTGCGGTAGGCGTAGGCGACGGCCTGGGCCCGGTCCCGTACCCGGGCCTTGGCGTAGGCGTGGTTGAGGTGGGTCTTCACCGTCGCTTCGCTGACGAACAGCTCCGCGGCGATCTCCCGGTTCGACCGCCCGCCGGCCACCAGCCGCAGGATCTCCGCTTCCCGCTGGGTCAGCCCGTCGGGGGGAACCGCGCTGGCCGGCGGGGCCGGGGCCACTGGGGCCGGGG
>JAMFSN010000141.1 GCA_026225295.1 Frankia alni | reverse complement strand
GATCGTGGTCGGGGGAGTGACAGCGGTGGGGGGAGTGACAGCGGTGACGACACCGCCGGACGCTGTCGCGAGGGTGCCGGCGGCCTCGGCCGGGCTCACGCCGGGCGCCGGAGGTGGAAGACGTGCGCGGGCCGGGTGAACGGATCGAGCCGGACATAGTTGTCCCGCCCCCAGGTGTAGTCCCGGCCGGTCAGCTCGTCGTGCACGTCGAACGTCTCCGACCAGTCCATGCCGAGGGTGGGCATGTCCAGACGCACGGTCGTCTCCTGGGTGTGGTGCGGATCAAGGTTCACGACGACCAGCACGCGGTCCGCGTCGGCGCCATCGCCGTAGCTCTTCGAGTAGGCGATGATCGCGTCGCTGTCGGTGTGGTGGAAGCGCAGGTTGCGCAGCCAGTGCAGGGCCGGGTGGGCCCGCCGGATCCGGTTGAGGGTCCCCAGCACCGGCGCCAGCGTGCGCCCCTCCCGCTGCGCGGCCGCCCAGTCCCGGGGCCGGTAGGCGTACTTCTCCGAATCGAGATACTCCTCGCTGCCCGGGCGCACCGCGGTTCCCTCGAACAGCTCGTAGCCGGAGTAGATCCCCCAGGTCGGCGACAGCGTCGCGGCCAGCACCGCCCGGATCGTGAAGCCGGCCGGACCGCCGTGCTGCAGGTACTCGTGCAGGATGTCCGGAGTGTTCACGAAGAAGTTGGGACGCATGTAGTTCGCGGCCTCGCCGGCCAGTTCCCGGCCGTACTCCACCAGCTCCCATTTGGCCGTCCGCCACGTGAAGTATGTGTAGGACTGGGTAAAGCCGACCTTGGCCAGGGTGTGCATCATCGGCGGACGGGTGAACGCCTCAGCCAGAAAGAGAATGTCCGGCTCTTCCCGCTTGACTTCGGAGATGAGCCATTCCCAGAACTCGACCGGCTTGGTGTGCGGATTGTCGACCCGGAAAATCCGGACACCGTGCGCCGTCCACACCCGGACCACCCGCAGGATTTCCGCGTAAAGGCCGTCCGGGTCCGTGTCGAAGTTCAGCGGATAAATGTCCTGGTACTTCTTCGGCGGGTTCTCGGCATAGGCGATCGAGCCGTCGCTGCGGACCGTGAACCATTCCGGGTGATGCTTGGCCCAGGGGTGATCGGGCGCGCACTGCAGGGCGAGATCGAGCGCGACCTCCATCCCCAGCGACCGGGTTCGCGCGACGAAGTCGTCGAAGTCGTCGAAGGTGCCCAGGTCGGGGTGGATGGCGTCGTGGCCGCCCTCCTCGCTGCCGATGGCCCAGGGCGAACCGGGGTCGTCGGGACCCGGCATCAGCGTGTTGTTCGGACCCTTGCGGTTGACCTCGCCGATCGGATGAATGGGGGGCAGATAGACGACGTCGAAGCCCATCTCGGCGATCGCCGGCAGCCGCCCGGCGGCGGTGGCGAACGTCCCTGACCGGGGCGGATCGAGGGTCGCCCCCTCCGAACGGGGGAAAAATTCGTACCAACTGCCGAACAGGGCCCGCTCCCGGTCGACCCAGATCCGCCGGAGCGGCGAGCGGGTCACCAGTTCGCGCAGCGGGTGCCGTTCCGTCGCTGTGACCAGGGCGGGGTCCAGGGCGAGAGCGATCCGCCGCTCGGTCCGGGCGGTGTCGTCGTCGCGTAGCCGGGCGACCGCGACGTCGACCAGATCCCGCGCCAGGCGCGGCAGGCCGGCCCGCGCGCGCAGCAGCAGCCGCGCTCCGTCCTCGAAATCGACGGCCAGCTCGTCGACCGTCTGACCGGCCGCCGCCTTGACCGTGACCGCGTGGCGCCAGGTGGCCAGCGGGTCGGCCCAGGCCTCCACCCGAAAGCCCCACAGGCCTTCCGCGTCGACCCGGACCTCGGCGTGGAAAGAGTCGGTGCCGGGTTCGCCCGGGCGCATCCGCGTGAACCGGATACCCCGGCCGTCCGGACCGGTCAGGGTGACGTTCGCGCCGATCAGATCATGTCCGTCGCGAAAAACGGTCGCCGAAACCGCGACGGTCTCACCGACCACCGCGCGGGCCGGCCATTGGCCGCACTCAACTACGGGGCTCACGTCACTGATGACGATCCTGCCCACCGAACGTCCGATCATCGCGGCGACCTTATCCACCCCGACCATCCCTCAATAGTGGGCCACCCAGGTACGCCGTGGCGATACCGGGAGATGAACGAACTGGGTCGGTCTCGATGGGCTGGCGTTGACAACAGTGCCGCGGACGAACATCGCGACGGGTCCGGAACGCCCGACTGAACATCGTCGTGCCTGGCGGAAGCCGGTAGGCTGGCGGCGGAGCAGCCAAGGAACCCTTGGCCGGTTCCGTTCGTCCGAGTCTCCAGGAGAGCGACGTGCTCGCCGGGGATGCAGCGCCTCCCGCGAGAGGCAGTCCGGGCGGCGGTTGTTCCGGGTGGCCGGGAGATCGGCCGTCCCGGTTCGGTCGCGCTCTCCAGTGGGGGCGACGAGCGCCTCCACGCAGACAGCAGGAGGAGCTGTGGGAGTCAGTCTTACCAAGGGCGGTAACGTCTCGCTCAGCAAGGAGGCGCCCGGCCTGACGAGCATCATCGTCGGCCTGGGATGGGACGCCCGAACCACGACCGGGACCGACTTCGACCTCGACGCCAGCGCGATCGCGGCGAAGACCGACGGCAAGGTCGTCTCGGACCAGTACTTCGTCTTCTTCAACAACCTCAAGAGCCCGGACGGGTCGATCCAGCACCAGGGGGACAACCTGACCGGTGAGGGCGAGGGCGACGACGAGCAGATCAAGATCCTGCTCAGCCAGGTGCCGGCCGAGATCGACAAGGTCGTCTTCCCGGTCTCGATCTACGACGCCGAGTCGCGCCAGCAGAGCTTCGGTCAGGTGCGGAACGCGTTCATCCGGATCGTGAACGAGACCGGTGGGGCCGAGATCGCCCGCTACGACCTCAGCGAGGACGCCTCGACCGAGACCGCCATGGTCTTCGGCGAGGTCTACCGCAACGGGGCCGAGTGGAAGTTCCGCGCGGTCGGCCAGGGCTACGCGTCCGGGCTGCGTGGCATTGCGCAGGACTACGGCGTGAACGTCTGATCGACCGGTACTAGTAACACACGGTGACTGGGGTGCGGCCGGGAGCTTCGTAACGCTCCCGGCCGGCACCACCTCACGGGTCAGCCCGGATCGACGGATTACGATGCGAAACGTTCCGTCGCCGGTGGCGGCGCCCCTGCTCAGGTGGACGTTGTCGGGCATGTCCCGAGGTGTACCCGCTGTCGGCGCGCAGTCCACCGCCGTCCACCGTTTCTTTCCACCTCGGCCGGTCGGATCCGGGTACGAGGCTTGGCGCCGGTAACGGCGCGTCACGCCGGGTCCGAGGGGAGACACACCCGTGCACACCTTGCGGATCTTCGGGTGGTCGGTGGCCCTCACGGTCGTGGTCATCGCCGGGGCCGGAATCCTCGGCGGCGGCCAGGCGGCGGCGATCGTCGCGATCCTCGCGGTGCTGGAAATCAGCCTGTCGTTCGACAACGCCGTCATCAACGCGACGGTGCTCGGCCGGATGAGCGCGTTCTGGCAGAAGATCTTCCTGACCATCGGCGTTCTGATCGCCGTGTTCGGGATGCGGCTGCTGTTCCCGATCGTCGTCGTCGCCCTCACCGCCCACCTCTCGCCGTCCGAGGTCATCAACCTGGCGTTGAACAAGCCGAGCGAGTATGGCGACAAGCTGACCGCCGCCCACCCGGCCATCGCCGCGTTCGGTGGGATCTTCCTCTTTATGATCTTCCTTGACTTCATCTTCGATGAAGAGCGCGAGGTTCAGTGGGTGAAGGCCATCGAGGGCCCGCTGGCCAAGGCCGGCCGGCTGGAAGCGCTCTCGACGGTGGTGGCGCTGGGGGCGCTTCTGCTGGTCGGCGAGGCGTTCTCCGGTGATCACACCCAGCAGGTCCTGACCGCCGGGGTCGCCGGCCTCACGACCTACCTGTTCGTGGGGGGTCTGGGCAACTTCTTCGAGGCGAGCGTCGAGGACGACGAGGAGGAGGACGAACCGGCCGGGGCCGACGGTGAGCCGGCCGGATCGGCTTCGGGCGCTCCCGTCGCGCCGACCGCCCCGACCGCCGGTGGGACCGGCGCGCGGACCGCGCGCCTGGCGACCGGCAAGGCCGCGTTCTTCCTTTTCCTCTACCTCGAGGTGCTCGACGCCTCCTTCTCCTTCGACGGGGTCGTCGGCGCCTTCGCCATCACTCAGAAGATCTTCATCATCGCGGCCGGTCTCGGGATCGGCGCGCTCTACATCCGGTCGCTGACCGTCTACCTGGTGCGCAAGGGGACGCTCGCCGAGTACATCTACCTCGAACACGGCGCGCACTACGCCATCGGGGCCCTCTCGATCATCCTGGCGGTCAGCATCGAGAACGACGTACCGGAGATCGTCACCGGACTGATCGGCGTGGCGTTCATCGCGGCCGCCTTCGTGTCTTCGCTTGTCCGTAAGCGCAGGATGGAGGAGGCCGGACCGGACGCGGCCGATGAGGAGCGGGACATCGAGCCGGCCCACCTGTAGGACGGCCCGTTCCGGGGAGGAGCGGGACAACCGCAAAGGAGCGGATCCATGCCCATCGACTACTCCAAGAACCCGTCGTCCGAGCCGCCCGCCGGCGGTTCGGGTGGGGGGGTCTCGCTGAGCAAGGTGACCCTGACCAAGAACGCGCCCAGCGTGTCCCTCAGCAAGCAGGGCGGCGGCGGTGAGCTGCACGTCAACCTGAACTGGAACGCCCGGCCGGCCGGCGCGCCGGCCGGTGGGGGACTGCTCAAGCGGCTCAAGGCGGCCACCCAGACCGGTGGGATCGACCTCGACCTGGCCTGCATGTTCGAGCTGGCCGACGGCAGCCGGGGCGTTGTCCAGGCGCTGGGCAACGCGTTCGGCTCCTACGACAAGGTGCCCTACGTCCAGCTCGACGCGGACGACCGCACCGGGGCGGCCGTCGGGGGCGAGAACCTGCGGGTCAACCTGGCCCATGCCCGTGAGATCAAGCGGTTGCTGGTCTTCGCCTTCATCTACGAGGGGGCCGCGGCCTTCGACGAGGCGAACGCGGTCGTCACGCTGACCCCGCGGGCCGGCGCCCCGATCGAGGTCCGGCTCGACGAGCGCGCGGGCGGGGCCCGCATGTGCGCGATCGCGCTGCTCACCAACAGCGGCGGCAACGATTTCGTGGTCAGCCGCGAAGTCCGGTACGTTGCCGGGCACCGCGACCTCGACGCCGCCTACTCGTGGGGTCTGCAGTGGACGGCGGGACGTAAGTAAACCTCCCGAAATGTCCGATGGGGCCCGGGGCTCGCGGGCGGCCCGTTTTCGGGCCCTCCAGCGGACCCCCGGGAGGAACTACGCCGGTCGTTCTCGTACGGTTGTCGCCAGTAGGGGGCGACGCGGGGTGAGGGGGTCCGCGCTCCGCCCCGGTTTGAGGCGGGCAGGGGAGCCGATGATGGAGGCTGTGCCACTGACCGTGGCGATGTTCGTCGGCGCGGCGATCGTGCCGGCGGGCCACGGGAGCGCGGTGTGATCCGTCCTGTCCCGCGCCCGACCGGCGACGCGGCGCGCTACTCGGCCTACCGGGCCCGCGGCCCGCGGTCGACCGACGATCCCGATCCGGACCGCCGGGACGAGCGTCCCGGCGCGGACGCCGACGACCCGCCGCCGGCCGCCGCGCCGTCCGCCCGGGCGGAGCCGACCTCGGGCCCGGCGCCGGCGGGTACCGGGCCGGCGGGGACGACCCGGTCACCGACCGTGCCGCGGTCCGGGGACGCCCGGCCCGAGCCCGGCCGCCGCGTCGGGTCCGCCCTCCGGTCGGCCAGCTCCGGGCCCTCCAGTGACGTGACGTACTCGGTGTTCAAAGCGCGCCGCGAGCCGGAACCCGATGCCCAACCGTGGTTCCCGCCCCCCGGAGCCGGTGTGAAGGGGCGTTTCGCCGTCGCTCCGGCCGACCGCTCGCCGGCCCCGGCGAACGGCCCCCCCGGCGATTCCGGAGGGGCCCGGGCGCCGGGCGGCGCCCGTCCGCCGGCCCCCGCGGACGGGACGTCGGCCTGGAGCACCCCCAGCGGCTCGGCCGCGGCGGCGGTCGAACCCGCGGGCGACGAGCTCGACGACCCGGCTCGGCCGGGAACGGGCGGTAGTCCGGTGGCCCCGCCACCGTTGGGCACCGCCCGACCAGACCGGACGCCGGCGGACCCGACGGCGTCCCGCGCCGATCCGGCCCGGGCCGGATCGGCGCTCGGCTCTGCGAGTGGATCCGGCGCCTCGGGCGTCAACAGCTCGGGCGCGGATGGTTCTGCTTCCAGGACGGCCCGCCCCATGGGGCGCGGCGCTGGTCCGGGGTCTGTCGCCCGGGCCGCGCTGCCCCCGGGTCGCGGTGGCTACGGCCCGGAGCCCGAGGGCGGCCGCTCCGAGGAGCGGCGGGAGCCCGGCGCCGCGAGGCCCCGGCCGACGGCTCCGGCCCCCGGCGAGCGTCCGCCGGTCGCGCCGCCGTCCGAAGCGCGGTCCGGGCGACCGCCGTCCCGCTCCCCGTCCCACGATCGGGTGCGGGCCGCGCTGCGGGACGTCCCGTGGGAGACGCTGGCCACGTCCGATGACCGATCCCCGGCTCCCGACCGGTCCCCGGGGACCGAGCGGTCACCGATGAGTCAGGGCCCGATCGACAACCCGTACGGGTGGGGCGGGGTCGTCGACCCCGCCGATCCGCTCGGTGGCGGGGCGATGGGGCTCGACGACGACGAGATCTGGGAACCGGACGAAACCGACGGCCCCGAGCTGGAGATCGATCCGGCCGAGCTCGGCGAGGCGCCCGATCACCGGGCTTACCGGTTCCGCCTCATCGAGGACGCGGACATCGAGGACGCCGAGGTGGTCGAGGATCCCCCCGAGTTCGGCGGATTCGGTGACGTCGGTTTCGGGCCGGTCCGATCGTTGGCCGGGGAACCGTTCAGCCCCTACGACACCTCGTACTCGTCCGGTCTGGGTTCGTCCGGTCTGGGCTTGCCGCATTTCGACCCGCTCGGCCCGGCTCCGCTCGGCGCCGATCCGCTCGGGGTCGCCGGGCCGTCCGGTCCGGGACCCCGGTCCGGCTCCGACGAGTTCGCGGAATCCGCGCGGTGGGACGACCGGTCCCGATTCGAGGCTGGCCGGCGCGAGGCCCGTCGGTACGCGGCGGCGGGGTTCGAAACGCGGCCCGACCCGGTCGCCGTTCCCGGCGCCGGGCCGTCGGACGATCGAGAGGCGAACCTACCGGTGGAACCGACCGAGCCGGCCCGTCCGGGGCCCGAGAACGCGTTCGCCTACGGACCGCGCACCACCGGCTCGTCCGGTGTCGACCCGCGGCCCGCGTTCGACCCGGCGGACCGGGATGGTGACCAGCTCGTCAACGGGAACCGGGGCTGGGACGACCCGGGGCCCGCCGCCGGGCCGGTCGACGAGGAACCAGCTCCGGTCGACCACGCGGCTCCGGTCGACGAACCGGCCCCGGCCGACACCGCGGAGGCCGCGGCCGGGGAGTCGCCGGCCCCCGCCGGACCGGCCGACGCGGCGCTCGCGGCGGCGGTCGCGGCGTTGTCCGACCGGGTCGACGAGCTGGTCCGGTTGCGGCGTCACGACGCCGAACTGGTCGACAAGCTGCACGCCGAGAACAGCCGGTTGCGTCAAGGTGAGCTGACCGAGGCGATGGCCCCGCTCCTGCGGGGCCTCATGCGCCTGCACGACCAGATGGCCTCCATCGCGCGGGACGACACCGAGAGCGTGGCCGGGTTGCTGCGTAACCAGCTCCTCCAGTCGCTCGACCTCGCGGCGGACATGCGCCCTTACACCGCGGTGCCCGGCATGCCGTTCGACCCGACCCGCCACCTCGGGGTCCGCCGGGTTCCGACCGAGGACTCCGGGCTCGACCGCACGGTGGCCCGCACGGTGAAGCCCGGTTTCGTCCGCGGGCAGACGACGGTGGTGCGGCCGGCCGAGGTCGAGGTGTACCGCGCAAACTGATCATCGACCGCACGCCCGGCACCCCCGGCCGGACGCGGGCCGGTGCCGGCCGCGGTCGGGTCGACCCGTAGCGAGGGGCCACCGGGTCGACCGGCCCGGGCGGGGCCACCCCCGACCACGGTCACCCCGACCCCCCAGTGACCCGGGACCATGGCCTCCGGCGGCGCGGAGAAACCATGATCGCGCCGCCGTTGGCCCCCTAGACAACAGGAGCAGCAGCCCGCATGGCACGAACGAAGGTCTTCGGGATCGATCTGGGTACGACGTACTCCTGCATCGCGCAGGTGGACGAGTACGGCCGCCCCGACGTGATCCGCAACATCGAGTCCCAGCCGACGACGCCGTCGGTCGTCCTGTTCGACGAGAGCGGCGACGACACCTCGTTCGTGGTCGGCGCGCAGGCCAAGCGGCAGGCGCGGATCCGCCCGGACGATGTCGCGAGCCTGGTCAAGCGGCACATGGGCGAGTCGGACTGGCGCTTCGTCGGGCACGGCGAGGAGTACAGCGCGCCGTCGGTCTCCAGCCTCGTGCTGAAGGCCCTGGCCGGGGACGCCGAGCGGGCCACCGGCGGTCCGGTCACCGATGTGGTGATCACCGTCCCCGCCTACTTCGGGGACGAGGAGCGCAAGGCGACCAAGCTCGCCGGTGAGCTGGCCGGTCTCAACGTCGTGGACATCATCAACGAGCCGACCGCGGCGGCGTTCTCCTACGGCTTCGCCCAGGAGGGCCCGACCGGGTCGACCGTGCTTGTCTACGACCTCGGGGGCGGGACGTTCGACACCACGGTCATCACGCTGTCCGAAGGGGCGATCACCGTCGTGGCGACCGACGGCGATCACGAGCTGGGCGGGGCCGACTGGGACTCCGAACTGGTCCGCTACCTTGCGCAGCGCTTCACCGAGGCCCAGCCCGACGCCGGGGATCCGCTCGACGACGTCTACGACGAGCAGGAACTGTTGACCTCGGCCGAGGACGCCAAGCTGGCGCTGTCGGGCCGGGAGAGCGTGGACGTCCTGGTCGTCCACGGCGGCCGGCGCACGAGCGTCACCGTCACCCGGGCGTCGTTCGAGGAGATCACCACGCCGTTGCTGCAGCGGACCGTTGACCTGACCGGCAAGGTGCTGGCCCAGGCCCGGGCGCGGGGGGTCGACAAGGTCGACATCTGCCTGCTGGTCGGCGGGATGAGCAAGATGCCCGCCGTGTCGCGGCGGCTGTCGGACCAGTTCGGTCTGCTGACCCGGCTGGCCGACCCGGATCTCGCGGTCGCCAAGGGCGCCGCGGTCTACGGCCAGAAGAAGGAACTCGAGCGCTTCGTCATCGACGACCTGGTCGCCCAGGGCAAGCTGGCCGCGGGCCAGTCGCTCGACGGCGTCGCGCCGGCCGACCTGGTAAAGGCCGTGTCCGAAGCGGCCAGCGGCTACGGCCTGTCGACCGGCGCGGCGGTCGACCTGGTCAAGACCAAGGTCACCAACGTGACCTCCCGGGGCTTCGGGATCTTCGCCGAGGATGGGGGGCGCGCCGTGGCCGCCTTCCTGGCCCACCAGAACGACGCCCTGCCGATCGAGGTGACCCGGACCTTCTACACGGTGTCGGCCAACCAGACCGAGGTCGACATCCGGGTGTTCGAACAGGGCACCGCGACCGAGTCGGGTCAGCCGGGCGACAACAAGGTGATCGTGGCCGGGGAGCTGACCGGCATCCCGGCCGGGCACCCGCGGGGGACCGAGGTCGACGTGACCTTCGAGATGCGCCGCGACCAGACGATCACGGTGACGGCCCGCCATCCGGGCGCGACCGACCCGCTGGTGCTGGCCATCACCGCCGGGGTCGGCAGCACCGCCATGCGCGACGAGGAGAAGGCCAAGGTCGTCCTGCTCAAGCAACGGGCCTGACCCGTGAGCCGCCCCGGCGGCTGGACCGCCGCCGCGGGTTCCCCTCGGAATGCCGGCCGCGGATCAACGGTTGCCGGACGGCACGCCGGCACGGACGGGGCGTCAGTTCGTACGCTCGACCGGGGTGGGACGCCGACCGCCGGTCGGGCGGCGGTGGTGGTGGGGGCGCCCGCCGGTCGGTGCGATGACGACAGCGTGACGAGGACAGGAGGGGGCGGTGAGCCCCGGCTTTGACGGCAGCGGCTATCGCCAGCGCGTGCTCGCCGTCCTGCAGGGACGGTCCCCGCTGGTGCTCGACGATCCGTTCCTGGTCGCCGACCTCGAGCCGGAGGCCGCCGCGACCGCCTCCGACACCGAACTGCGGACCCAGCTGCGGGCCGTGGTCGCGTTCCTTCAGCGTGAGCGCAATTCGGCGAAGTACAAGACGCTGGCCGCCGAGCTGATCGGCCGGCGGGCCGACTGGGAGGGCGTCCTGCTCGACCCGGCCCGGCGGGCGGCGGCCCGCGAGACCGCGTTGGCCGGGCGCCGGGGGAGCGACGCGGAGCGCTACGGCAAGGTCGACGGCTACCTGTCGACGGTCCGGGAGCGGTTCGGCGGGATCCCCCGGGCCCGGGTCGACGGGTTGCGCCGGCTCGCGTCGGCCGCCGGGGTGCCGGCGGCCGAGTTCGATGCCCGGCTGAGCCGCGAACGGGTCATCGACGACGGAGCGGGCGGCGACGTGGAGCCGCTCGCGGCCGGGGTGCGACGCCAGATCCGCGACCAGTTGGCCGACCTGGATCGCCTGCGGGGCGGGGACCGGGCCGGGACGTCCTCGCTCTGGGCGTTCCTCGGGGTGCCGCCGGGCGCCGATCCGGGCCGGCTGCGGGCCGCCTACGACCTGCTCGGCGAGCGCAATGCCCGCCGGGCCCACGACCGGGAGATGACCGTCACCGCCGACCTGCTCGCGCAGGTCCGCACCCGGTTGATCGATGCGGAGCCGGCCGCATACACCGTCGGGCTGGTCGCCGACGCCAAGGAGGCGGTGCGGCCGCGGATCGAGGAACACGTCGTTCTCGACGACGGGCTCGACCCGGTCGCCACCGAGGGCCTGGTCCGCGAGGTTCTCGGGCTCGGGCTGGGCCTGTCCGGCGAGCAGGCCCGGTCGGTGGTGCTCGACGTGGCCCGGGAACTGGGCGCGGCGGTGACCACCGGGGCCGCCGTCGACTACGTGATCTGCGCGAACTGCGGTCGACCGGAGCCGGCCGGCGACGCGCGGCCCTGCCGGTACTGCGGCACCGACCTTTACCTGGCCTGCCCGTCGTGCGGCCGCGAGACCGAGGTCGCCGCGATCGTCTGCCGGCACTGCGGGCAGAACACCCGGCAGGCCCGCGAGGTCACGGAGGCGTTGGGCGCGGTCCGCCGGGCGCTGGCCGCCGGCCGTCCCCGGGCCGCCGCCGACGGGTTGGCCGAGGCCCGGGCCCTCGTCGAGGCGGGCGGCGGCCCGTCCGCCGGGGCGTACCGGGAGCTGACGGCCCGGGTCCAGGCCGCGCTGGGCGCCGCCGAGGCCGGTTGGCGGGCCGTCGTCGAGGATCTCGCCGCCCACCGGGTCCAGGCCGCCTCCGACGGTGTCCGCTGGCTGTCCCACCAGGCGTCCGATGTCCCGGGCCCGGACGGCCGGCCGGTGCAGGCGGTTGTGGACGAGCTGGCGGCCCAGCGGGACGTGGTCCGCCGCCGGGTCGCGGCGGCCCGCGCGCTACCGCCCGACCAGCGGGAGTCCGCGCTGAGCGCGGTGCTGCGCACGGCCGCCGACGACCGGGAGGCCCTGGCCGCGCTGGCGGCGGTGCCGCTGGCGCCCGTCACCGATCTGACCAGTACGACGACCGAGGACGCCATCGTGCTGCGCTGGCGGCCGTCGGGGTCGGGCGCGCCCGTCTCCTACAAGGTCGTGCGGATCGTCGAGGAGCGCTCGCCGGGCGGTACCGCCCGCTCCGAGCGCAGCCTGGGCACCACCCGGGCGGTCGAGCTGTCCGACGCGGGGGTGCCGGCCGGGGTGCCGGTGTCCCACGAGGTGACCGCGACCGCGGGCGGCCGCCGGGCCGAACCGGTCCGGACCGGCCCGACCATCATGGTGCGCGACGTGAGCGCGCTGCGGGCCGAGCTGGTCCACGACGGCGTGGCGCTGAGCTGGCGACTGGACGCCGCGCGCGACGGCGTCGTCATCGACCGGTCGGTCGACGCGTCGTCGTCGGTCGGTGGACCGCCCCGGCGGATCACTGCGGCCGGCGGCCGGTACATCGACCCGGACGTGCAGGCCGGGGTCACCTACCGCTACCGGGTCCGGGTCGAGTACACCGAGCTGTCCGGGGCGGTCGGCCACACGACGGGGGCCGACGTGGCGATCACCGTCACGCCCCGCCCCCGGCCGGTCCTCGACCTGGCCGTCGAACCGGCCGGCGCGGGTACCACGCTGCGGTGGTCCTCGATATCCGGTTCGACGGTGCGGGTGTACGCGGCGGTGGCCGGCTCGGCGGCGGCCGGGGCCGTGCCGCCGATCGACAGCGAACTGCCCGGCGGCGGCGCCGGGCCGGCCATGGCCGGGCTCGGGCGGACGGTCGGGGCGAGCCGGCGTGGTCGGTTGGCCGATCCGGAGGCGGCCGGTGAACTCGTCTACACGCCCGTCACGGTGACCGGCGACCGCGCCGTGGTCGGGCGGGCGGTCCGGCACGCCGTTCCGCTCGGGGTCCGGGAACTGCGGGCCGACGACCGGGGCGACGAGATCATCCTGTCCTTCCAGATGCCGCCGGGCATCACCGAGGCCCGGGTGCTGTGGCGACGCGACGCGGCGCCCGCGGGCCCCGACGACCCGGCCGCCGCGAGTGCCAAGGTCACCAACGCCAGCCTGGAGATCAAAGGCGGCTGGCACCTGAGCGCGCCGGCCGACGGATGGGGGTACCACGTGGCCGTGTACCCGCTGGTGCGCACCGCCGACGGGACGCGCCCGCTGCCGGTCGGAGCCGGGCTGCTGGCCCGGCCGGCGACCCGGTCCGGGCCGCCGCCCGCGGTGTCGCCGCCGCCGTCCCCGCCGTCCCCGCGCCCGGTCGCCCAGCCGCCCCGGACCGGCCCGATCTCGTTGACGCCGCCGGCCGGGCCCCGGCCGGCCCGTTTGACCGGGATCCCCGCGTCGGCCTCCCCGAACCCACCGCCGCCCGGCCCGGCCACCACGGGCCCCCGGCCCGGTCCGCCTCCGGTTCCTCCG
>JAMFSN010000140.1 GCA_026225295.1 Frankia alni | reverse complement strand
CCAGCGCGCCATCCAGGTGGACCGCGTCCGTACCGACCAGCTGTATGACCCGGCCGACCGGCAGGTCCGACCACCAATCGCCGCGAATGAGGCCGCGGCCGACCGATCGGTCGGTACGCCGGCCGCGCGGCGGTCCCGGTACCGGCCCGTCAGGCGGCTCGGGCCCCGGGTACCACGCGTTCTTCGGAATGGTCCCGCCCCCCAGGGCATCACCGGCCGGGTGCGACTCGACCTCCGCCCCGACCACCCGGTCACGGTGGCGACGTGACCGGAATGCCACGCTATCGCGGAAGGCCCGATCATCATAAGGCGGGTCCGGGCCCGAATCGCCTGCGGCACAGACGAAACCGCCGGACCGGCCGGCCCGGTGCGGGTCCGGCCGGTGGTACGGCGCGGGTCAGCCGAGGGTCCCGATGGCCTCGTTGAAGGTCTTCGACGGGCGCATGACCGCCTCGGCCTTGGCCGGGTCCGGCTGGTAGTAGCCCCCGATGTCGGCCGGCGAGCCCTGGACGGCGAGCAGTTCCCCGACGATGGTCGGCTCCTGCTCGGTCAGGGCCGCGGCCAGCTTGGTGAACGACTCGGCCAGCGGCCCGTCGCCGGTCTGGGTGGCCAGCTCCTGCGCCCAGTAGAGCGCCAGGTAGAAGTGGCTGCCGCGGTTGTCGATCCCACCCAGGCGCCGGCTCGGCGACCGGTCCTCGTTGAGGAACGTGGCCGTCGCGCGGTCGAGGGTGTCGGCCAGCACCTGGGCCCGGGCGTTGCCGGTCGTCTGGGCGAGGTGCTCGAAGCTGACCGCCAGCGCGAGGAACTCACCGAGACTGTCCCAGCGCAGGTAGTTCTCCTTGACCAGCTGCTGGACGTGCTTGGGGGCGGACCCGCCGGCGCCGGTCTCGAACAGGCCGCCGCCGTTCATGAGCGGGACGATCGAGAGCATCTTGGCGCTGGTGCCGAGCTCCAGGATCGGGAACAGGTCGGTCAGGTAGTCCCGCAGCACGTTGCCGGTGACCGAGATCGTGTTCTCACCCCGGCGGATCCGCTCCAGGGACAGCGCGGTCGCCTCGGCCGGCGCCAGGATCTCGATCCGCAGCCCGTCGGGGTGGTACTCCGGCAGGTAGGCCCGGACCTTTTCGATCAGCTGGCCGTCGTGGGCCCGGGTCGCGTCGAGCCAGAACACGGCCGGGTCGCCGGTGGCCCGGGCCCGGGTGACGGCCAGCTTGACCCAGTCGCGGACGGCGGCGTCCCTGGTCTGGCACATCCGGAAGATGTCGCCCGCGCCGACCGCCTGCTCCAGGACGACCGTTCCGGCCTCGTCGACGACCCGCACCGTGCCGGTGGCCGGGATCTCGAAGGTCTTGTCGTGGCTGCCGTACTCCTCGGCCTTCTGCGCCATCAGCCCGACGTTGGGAACCGACCCCATCGTCGCGGGATCGAAGGCGCCGTGGGCCCGGCAGTCGTCGATGACGACCTGGTAGACCCCGGCGTAGCTGCTGTCGGGAATGACCGCGAGGGTGTCGGCCTCGGCGCCGTCCGGGCCCCACATGTGGCCGGAGGTGCGAATCATGGCCGGCATCGACGCGTCGACGATGATGTCGCTCGGGACGTGCAGGTTGGTGATGCCGCGGTCGGAGTCGACCATCGCCAAGGGGGTGCCGGCGGCCAGCTCGGCCTGGAAGGACGCGGTGATTCGCGGCCCTTCGGGAAGTGCCTCGACGCCCTTGAGGATGCCGCCCAGCCCGTCGTTCGGGGTCAGCCCGGCCGCGGCGAGCGTCTCGCCGTAGGTGGCGAACGTTTCGGGGAAGTAGGCCCGGACGGCGTGGCCGAAGATGATCGGGTCGGAGACCTTCATCATCGTCGCCTTGAGGTGGACCGAGAACAGGACGCCGTCGGCCTGGGCCCGGGCGATCTGCGCGGTCAGGAACTCGCGCAGGGCGGTCACCCGCAGGACCGCGGCGTCCACGACCTCGCCGGCCAGCACCGGTATTGAGGCCCGCAGCACGGTCGTCCGGCCGTCGTCACCGACGAGCTCGATGCGCAGCGCGCCGGCCGTCCCGATGACCGCCGACTTCTCGGTGGACCGGAAGTCGTCGACCCCCATCGTGGCGACGTTGGTCTTCGAGGCGGAACTCCACGCGCCCATCCGGTGCGGGTGGGCCTGCGCGTACTTCTTCACCGACGGTGCGGCCCGGCGGTCGGAGTTGCCCTCCCGCAGCACCGGGTTCACGGCGCTGCCCTTGACCTTGTCGTACCGGGCCAGGATCTCCCGGTCGGCGTCGGTCTTCGGGTCCTCGGGGTAGTCCGGCAGCGCGTAGCCCCGCCCCTGCAGCTCGGCGACCGCCGCCTTGAGCTGGGGAACCGAGGCGGAGACGTTCGGGAGCTTGATGATGTTCGCCCCGGGCGTTCTGGCCAGGTCACCGAGCTCGGCGAGGGCGTCCTCGACCCGCTGCCCCGCCTCGAGGTACTCGGGGAACCCGGCCAGGATCCGCCCGGCCACCGAGATGTCGCGGGTCTCGACCCTGACTCCGGCCGTCGCCGCGTAGGCCTGCACCACCGGCAGGAACGAGTACGTGGCCAGGGCCGGCGCCTCGTCGGTGTGCGTATAGATGATGGTCGAGTCAGTCACCGATACTCCGCTTCAGGTCTGTTTCGTCTCGGTATCAGGATATGCCCGGGCAGTCCCGTCACCTTGATCGCGGACCCGGAAGCGCGCAGGTGGCCACGGATGCGCACCGGCGGCGGTCCGGGCCGTGGTCGCGGGCCTGACGTTAGCCCGGCGGTCGCCCGCCGGCAGGTCGGGCCGGGTCGTCGGACCGGCCGGCTCTACAGCCCGACGCGGCCGGACGGGTTGTCCGGGTCGAACAGCCGCCCGGCCCGCACGTAGCCGTCCAGGGAGGTGGCCGACCGCCACCGGCCCTGCCGCATGATCGACCGGTCCGGGACGCCGGCCCGGGCCGCCGCCGTGGCGAACCCGGAGCGCAGCGAGTGCCCGGCGAACTGCGCCGGATCGAGCCCGGCCGCCGCGGCTCGGCGCTGCACGATGCGGGCCACCGAGCCGGGGGAAAGCCGGCCGGGTCCGATGCCCCCGTGCCGGTTGACGGGCCGGAACGCCGGCCCGTCGGTCAGGTCCGCGCGGTCGCGCCAGGCCCGCCAGGCCCGGACCGGGCAGGTCGCCGGTCGCGAGCCGTACGCCAGCCCGACCAGGGCGCCGGCCCCCTCCTGATCGGTTTTCGAGGTTCGCACGGTCAGGACCAGGCCGTCGGCCGTCTCGTCGAGGTCGGCCACGTCCAACCCGACCAGTTCGCCGCGGCGAAGGCAACCGGCGAAACCGACCAGCAGCAACGCGCGATCGCGAACGTCGGCGGGGGAGTCCTCGCCGAGCGGGTCGAGGAGCTGGGCGAGCAGCGTCGTCTCGAGGGCCACCTTCCGGGTCGGTCGGACGCCGTGGGTCCGGCGGATGCCGCTCCACACCGTCGTGACCTCGGGCGCGGCGGTCGGGTTGGGATGGCGACCGAGCTGGTGGGCCACCGAAATGGCGGCCATCCGGCGACGGATCGTGGACGGCCGGTAGCCGGCGTCCGAGAGGGCCGTCAGATAGCCGGCCACGGTCCGGGCCTGGGCCGGCCGGTCGGTCGGCGACCCCGGCTGGTCGCGGCACCAGGCCTGGAAGTGACGCAGGTCGACGTCGTAGGCCCGCCAGGTCGAATCGGCGCGGGCCGCCCGGGCGTAGTCCGCGACCCGGTCGGCCAGTTCGCTGGACAGCTCCGCGTCGGTTCCGCGGCGGGCGAGGGGGGTCAGTTTCGCGGGCACTTCCGGGGCCATCTCGAGCTCGCCGTCGGCCATCCTGAGCCTCCTTTCGTCACCGGCGTCGACGCCGATCCTAGCGCCCGAGAAGTGAAGCTTATCGAGCGCCAGAGTTACGTTTTCGCGGCTGACGTTTGATACGTTAATGACGTAACGAAACAGACCGAGGAGACGATATTCGTGGTGGTCACGAACGATGGCCGAGTGACGGTCGGCCCGGCCGGGACGGGCGCCACCCGGGGAGCGACCGACGTCGGGACCGGCTCGTCGTCGTGCGCGTTCCCGGGGTGCAACCGGCCGTGTGCGCCGTCCGACGGACCCGGCCGGCCGCCGGCCTACTGCGACGACCCGGGCCACAACCGGCTGGCCGCGTACCGGCGGCGGCGTGATCCGGGACACCGGGACGACCGCGCCGCCGACGGCGCAGGGCTGTCGCCGACGGCACCGGTGCGGGAGGGCCCCGGTTCCCAGGCCGCCGCGCGGACCCGGGCCGAGGCGCTCGCCGGCCGGGTCATCACGCTGGCCGGGGAGCTCACGGCCAGCCTGGAGGCGTTCGGGCGCCAGATGGTCGACCTCGGGGACGTCGACGCCGCGCAGACGCGGATCGACGAGGTCGAGGCGGACGCCGCCGAACGGGTCGCGCAGGCCGGAGCCCGGGCCACCCGGGCGGAAGCGGCGGCCCGGGCCGCGGAGCGGGCCCGCCGGGATGCCGACGCCGTGGCGGCCGAGGCCGTCGCCGCCGTCGACGACCTGGAGGCGCGGCTGGGTGCGGCGCAAGCGGCCCACGAGACCGCCCGGACCCAGGGTGAGCAGGTCCGTGCCGACGCGGAAGCGCTGGTCGGGAAGGTTCGCGCGGAGGCGGACACGGCGGTCGAGCGGATCCGGGTGGACACGGCGGCCGAACTGGCCGCGGCCCGGGCGGCGGCCGCCACCGAGCTCGCGCAGGTCCGGGCCGAGGCCGACGCGGCGCTCACCACGGTCCGGGTGGACACCAGCCGCGAACTGGCGGCGGTCACCGCCGAGCGGGACCGGGCCCGGGCAGCGGCCGAGATCATCCGCCGCGACGCCGAGCACGACGCCCGGGTCGGGGCGGACGTGCGGGTCGAATGCGACCGCCTGCGGGGTGAGGTCAATCGGGAGCGGGACGACGCCGCGCGGGTCCGCGCGGCGCTCGAGTCGGAGCGGGTTCAGGTCCGGCAGACGGCCGCCGATGAGGTGACCCACGCGCGGTCCGAGGCGCGGGCCCAGCTCGAAACCGAGCGCGCCGCCGCCGCCGAGCGGCTCGCCGTCCTGACCGAGGCCCGGGCGGACGCGCGGGCCCGGGCCGCCCGGGCCGAGCGCCAGGCCGACGACCTGGCCGCCGAGCTACGTGCCTACCGGGCCGGCGGACCGGCACCGGACGCCCCCGCCGGATAGGCCTGGACCTCAGCTCGAAAGCTCGTCCCGGGGTAGGCCGGGGACCGGGGTGTCCCCGAGCCCCGCGCAGGCCCCGGTCGGTGTCAGCCGACCTTCCTGCCGGTGTGCTTGATCCCGCGGCCGGTCTTCCCGGCGACGTGACCGGTTTCCCCGACGGCGTTGCCCGTGGTGCGCGTGCCGCGTCTGGTTACCTTCTTGATGCGGTGGGTTACCTTGCCGATGAAGCTCATGGGATCCCTTCCCTCGTGATCATAGAAGGGGTGCCCGCTACCGAAGGTGCCAATCCGCGGGCGGTCCGCCGATGGCGTCGCGGTCAGGGGAGCTACCGACCGGTCCGGACCGATCGGATCTCGACCGGCGTTCCCAGGGGCAGCTCCTGGGCCAGTCGGGTGATGACCGCGTTGGCGACCCGGATGCAGCCGTGGCTGACGTCGTGCCCGAGACCGGCCGGATCGTCGGTCCCGTGCAGCCCGATCTGCCCGGGGCCGCCCGCGAACTGGGTGAGCGTCGGCGAGTAGGCCGAGAGGCCGAACGCGTAGGGACCGTAGCTACCGGTCGGATCCGGCGGTCGCAGCAACTCGGTGACGTAGTAGCGGCCGGCCGGGGTGGGGGAGACCCCTTGCCCGATTCCGACCGGATCGGTTTCGGTCACCCGGCCCGCGTGCCGGACCTGCAGCACGTGGGCGCCGGGGTCGACGACGAGCTGCCAGGTGGTGGTGAAGGTGCGGACGGCGGCGCGGTCCACCCAGCCGGTGCTGCCGTCCGGGCGGACCGGCAGCCGAACCCGGATCCGGTCGGTCTGACCGTCGATGACCTGGAACACCAGCGGCGCGCCGGGGGTGGGCCCGGTCAGGTGGGCCGTCCGACGACCGCCGGACGCAGCAGAGTAGACGTCGGCGGACCCATTGACCGCCCGCGCGACCAGACTGGTCCCCGGGGCCAGGGTCGCGGGCCGGTTGGCCGGGGGCGCCGTCGAGATCGACGACCGCCCCGGCCGGGCCGCAGGTGAGGACCCGCCGGCCGACGGGCCCACCGCGCAGGCCGCGAGGACGACCGCTGCGACCAGCGGGGCGGAGGAGCGGAACGTCCGGGCGACCGGCGACATGGCGGCGGGTTCCTCAGCCGGTGAAGTTCGGCTGCCCGGCGACGGGCACGGCCACCGGCGCCACCTTGCTGCCCACGGCCAGGCACCGCTTCACGACGTCCGGGTCGACGGCCTGCGGCGGACCGGCCGCGGCGATCTTCTGCTGGCAGGCGACCGCGGCCAGGGTCGGTACCGAGGTCGGCCCGCCCACCGGGGCCGCGGTGGGTACCGCGACGGGGGTCGGCGCCGGGGTGGAGGCGGCCGAGGCGGGATACGCCGCCATCGCCAGGGGAAGGGCGGCGAAGGCGATCGCGGCGCGGGCCGCGCGGCGGCGCCGGGCGGGTCGGTGATCGGTGGCGTGCGCGGACATGGTTGTCCTTCCATCGGGTGACCCCGCGCGGATGGATCCGGGCGGGCGGGCACGACCGGTCCCCCCACGTCGGTGGGCCGGTTGGACTGGGTCGCTCGGCCTGGGCCGATCCGGCTGAGCCGGCTGGACGGGGGGCGGGACCGGGTGCCCGGATCGGGCGGTCCGCCCTCGGGATCAGCGCGTGGGCGTCGTGGTGGGTGTCGTGGTGGGTGTCGGTGTCGGCGTGGTCGCGCACGTCGACGTCCCGTCCCGGGCCCGGACGGGTGCGGACCGATACGTCGGCCCCGAGAGCCCCGCCCCCGTCGACGGGAGGCGTTTCCCCACTGCCTCGACGGCCCGCTCCCGCTTCGCGAGGTCGGCTTTGGCCAGTTCAGCCTGGGCCGTCTTCGCGCTGTCGGCCTTCAGAGCCGCCGGCGGCGACAGCGAGGTGATCGGGACAGCCACCGGCCTCGGCGGCCCGGAGGCGACCCCGGCCCGGACGACCGCGCGGGGCGCGAGGCCGCCGGCCGTGAGGGTCGGCGCCGGGCAGGCCGACGGAGTGGTCGGCGGCGCGGGCGGCGCGGCGGCGGTGATGCTGACCGGCGGGGGAGCGGGCGTGCCCGAGAGCCTCGGCACCGCGACCACCACCCCCAGCACCACCCCGAGCGCCGCCAGGGACCCGCCGACCCGCACCGCGCGGGCCCGGCGCCGGCCCCGCACCTGCGCGACCGCCCCGGCGATCCGCTCCTCGCTCGGTGCGCGGCCCGGGCCGGCCTTGGGCAGGAGCCGGACCAGGGGATCGTCGCTCACCGTTCCCCCCATACCGCGGCCAGCCGGCGCCGGGCCTCCGTCAGGCGCATCCGCACGCTGGTCTCCGAGCAGTGCAGCAACCGGGCGATCTCCACCACCGGCAGATCCGCGTAGTAGTGCAGCTGCACCGGGGTGCGCAGCCGCTTGGGAAGATCATCGACCGCCAGGCCGAGGTCGACGTCGACCCCGGGGGCGGCCCGGTCGTGCCGGTCGGTCAGCTCGACCACCGGCCGCTCCCGCCGCCAGCGCCTACGGGTCAGGTTCGTGGCGACCAGGAACGCGTACTCGCGCGGCTTACTCACCCGCGCCCACCGGGCCCAGGTCCGCACGAGCGCTTCCTGGGCCAGATCCTCGGCCGCCGGGCGGTCGCCGGTCAGGCGGTAGCAGTAGCCCGACAGCCCGGCGAACTCCCGGCGGAAGAACTCCTGGAAGGCCCGCTCATCGGCTTGTGCCCCGGTCGGGGCGCGCGCGTCGTCGGCCATGACCCCCCGGACCGCGGGCTGGTCGGCGGCAACGGGCGGAACCCTCGAAGCTTCCAGCGTTCCCGCCACCCATCCTCCCGACGCCCCATCCTGTGCCTACACAGATGAAGAGCCTCCGGCCCCCCGGAAACCGCACAATTGGTTCCGGGATCCTGGCGCGGGGAGCCTGGTTGGGGTGTCGGCAAGAAGCGTGTCACCAGCCGCAAACGCGGATGATCTTGCGTCGTGTCTCTCTGTGGGCGTGGGGTGTTGACGCCTGCGCACCGGGGCGATGATGTTGGGCCTACGTCGACTCCCACGGAGCCTCCGAGATCGGCTTCGGCGTCACCCGCCTGCTCGGCTTCGACCTGTTGCCCCGCATCAAACGGATCAACAAGGTCCGGTTGTACCGGCCGGCCGCCGGCGAACCGGACGCCTACCCGCGGCTCGCGCCGGCGCTGACCCGGCCGATCCGCCGGGACGTCGTCGCCGAACAGTACGACCAGATGATCAAGTATGCGACGGTCGGTCCGGACCAACGGCGTTATCTTCTCGGCAAGGGCGGCGACATCGCCACCAACCGCCGCGACGAGCAGGAACTGTCCGTGCTCTGCCTACGGGTGCTGCAGGCCGCCCTGGTCTACGTCAATCCGTTGATGGTCCAGGACGTGCTCGCCGACGACGACTGGATCGACCAGCTGACCGACGCCGACCGGCGCGGCCTCACGCGCTTGTTCTGGACGCGCGTCGCCCCGTACGGCGAGGTCAAACTCGACCAAGACCTGCGAGAAACGGCCCGGGGGGTTGGAGAAGGTCCTCAAGTCGGGTGGCGACCTGGCGGTAGCGGCTGACCGGAACGAGGTGCACACCGGCGAAGGCGCCGGTGTCGCGCAGCCGTAGCACCTGGTCGCAGGCCGCTTCGACCCCGGCCGCCTGGTCCCGTTCGACCGCTTCGACGAGGTCGTCGGGGATGTCGATGTCGGGGATGGTCGCGGCGAGGCGGCGGGCCATCCCGGCGCTCGCGAGGACCATCACGCCGGCGTAGACCGGCAGTTCGACCGGATGGGCGTCGCGCCAGCGCAGCAGGGCGTCCACCGAGTAGCTGACCTGTACGAACAGGAAGTCGGCCGCTCGTTTCCATGCGGGCAGTGGACGTAGGCCGGCCGCGGCGCCGACCCGGAACGCCGGCCTGTCCGCGAAGACCGGATCCTCGCTGGCCGCGCGGGCCTCGTCCATCATCGCGCGCACGGTCAGGTCGCTGGTCCGGTTCCCGGCGGTGGGTTTGTCGCCGTGGACGAACAGGAACTCCTCGACGCCGTAGGCCGCGGCGGTGAGCAGGTCGCGGCGGAAGCCGAGCAGGTTACGGTCGCGGGAGTTCACGCAGGCAATGCTGCGTCCCCCCATCGCCTGCACCTCGTGGGCGACGGCGATGCTCGACACCGTCGCGCGTCCGATGTGGTTGTCGGGGATCAGGAACGCGTCGGTGACGGGGCTCAGGACGCCGATCTGGTGGCGGGCGTGGGTCAGGTCCGGCCGGGTCGGCGGCTCGATCTCGCAGATCAGCTCGAAGCCGCGCGCCGGACGTTCGTGACCCGCCGTGGATTCCCGCATCCGGACAGGATAGGACGCCACGATCCACCGACCACAGCCACACCGCACGGGTGCGCTGTGTGCCGCTGTAGCGCACCGTAGGAACGGTCTGGGCAGGCGACCCCGACTGCGAAATGTCCGGCTGCGCCGGCGCGGCGTCGGGTTCACCGCGCTGCACGAGAACCTCGACACCACCACCCCCGGCGCGCCGCCGGCCCGGCCCGCCACGAACTCACCCCCGCTCCACCGGCGGCCAGCTAGATCATCGCCGTGTGCGGCTGGTGACCCGTTTCTTACCGACACCCCTGGTTCGGGGAGCCTGGCGCGGTGAGCTCGGTGAGGACACTGAACATGGCCCACCGAACGGTGGGAGTCGACCGGGGACGGGAGACTTGGTGGACCCGCGGGTGACGCTTGCGTCGTGGCCGGGAGGCCGGCCGGCCACGGGGCGGCCCGCGACGGTGGAGCCGGCCGGCCTCCGGATCGAGGATCTGCTGTCCGCCCGGGTCGACGTGATCCAGAGCCCGGCGGGACCGCTCGTGCTGGCGGTGGCGCTCACCGAACCATCGCTCGGCTTCCGGTACGCCGGTCCCGGTGCGTTGGGCCGCTTCGCCGACGCGATCGCCGAAACCGCCGCCGAGTGAATGGGCCGGATTCCTGAAGCGATCACTCAGACAACATCGTGCCGGTAGGCGAATGCGATCGCCTCGTAGCGGCTGCGCAGTTCGAGCTTGGCCAGGATCTTGGAGACATGGGTCTTCACCGTCGCCTCGCCGACCTTCAATCGGGACGCGATCTGTGCGTTGGTCATGGCGGCATGCAGGTTCTGATCGAGGGTCTGGGGCTGGCCGCGTTCGGCATGATGCGCGACGCGACCCGCGATTCGTCCCGGCTGACCCACCAGATTCTGGCCTATGTCATGCAGGACGAGGCGCGGCATGTGGCGTTCGGCCGGCTGGTCCTCAAGGACTACTACAGCCAGTTGACCAGCAAGGAACTGGACGATCGCGCGGATTTCGTGGTGGAGGCGTGCCATCTCATGCACGAGCGGTTCCGGGCCCAGCTGGTGTGGGAGGAACTCGGGTTCGACACGGCCGATTGCCGGGCGGCCGTCGACGCGTCGCCGGCCATGGGGCTGTTCCGCAAACTGCTGTTCAGCCGGGTCGTTCCGTGCATCCGGGACATCGGTCTGTGGACCCCGAAGGTGCAACGCTGCTACCAGCAGATCGGAGTGCTCGACCTGCTGGACGCCTACCTCGACGAGCTGATGCGGCACGACGAGGCGGTTGCGACCCGCCTGCTCGGCGCGAATGCGCGGGTACCCGGCTGAGCGGGCGGGCCGGGTCGCGGGCCGGCCACCCGGGCCTTCGGCGATGTTAGAATT
>JAMFSN010000139.1 GCA_026225295.1 Frankia alni | reverse complement strand
CGGTTCAGCAGGACCGGATGCTCGGTGATGACCTCTTCCAGCACGTCCCAGACCACGGGGCGGGCGCGCTCCACCATCCGCTTGGCGGACTTGATGTTCTGCGCGTGGTTGAGGTCGACCAGCCGCTTCATGACGAAGGGCTTGAACAACTCGAGCGCCATGAGCTTGGGCAGACCGCACTGGTGCAGCTTGAGGTTCGGACCGATCACGATGACCGAACGGCCCGAGTAGTCGACCCGCTTTCCCAACAGGTTCTGGCGGAACCGCCCCTGCTTGCCCTTCAACATGTCCGAGAGCGACTTGAGCGGGCGGTTGCCCGGGCCGGTGACCGGCCGACCGCGGCGGCCGTTGTCGAACAGCGCGTCGACGGCCTCCTGCAGCATCCGCTTCTCGTTGTTGATGATGATCTCGGGCGCGCCCAGGTCCAGCAGTCGCTTCAACCGGTTGTTGCGGTTGATGACCCGGCGGTACAGGTCGTTCAGGTCGCTCGTCGCGAACCGGCCCCCGTCGAGCTGCACCATCGGGCGCAGGTCCGGCGGGATGACCGGGACGCAGTCGAGCACCATCCCCATCGGGGAGTTCCGGGTGTTACGGAAGGCCGACACGACCTTGAGCCGCTTGAGCGCGCGGGCCTTCTTCTGCCCCTTGCCGCTGCGGATCGTCTCGCGCAGGGACTCGGCCTCGGCGTCGAGGTCGAAGTCCTCGAGCCGACGCTGCAGCGCCTCGGCGCCCATGCCGCCCTCGAAGTAGATGCCGAACCGGTCGCGAAGCTCCCGGTAGAGCAGCTCGTCGGGCTCGAGCTCCTGCACCTTCATGCTCTTGAAGCGGTCGAAGACCTTGTCGAGGTCGTCGATCTTGCGCTGCGCGCGGTCGCGGATCTGCCGCATTTCGCGGTCGGCCGCCTCGCGCACCTTGCGGCGCGCGTCGCCCTTGGCGCCCTCGGCCTCGAGCTGCGCGAGGTCGCCCTCGAGCTTCTTCTGGCGGGTTTCAACGTCGGCGTTCTTCTTGTCCTCGAGCTGGCCGCGCTCGACCGAGATCTGCGCCTCGAGGGTGGGAAGGTCACGGTGGCGACCGTCGATGTCGACCTTGGTGATCATGTAGGCCGCGAAGTAGATGATCTTCTCGAGATCCTTCGGGGCCAGGTCGAGCAGGTAGCCGAGGCGACTCGGCACACCCTTGAAGTACCAGATGTGGGTGACCGGGGCGGCCAGCTCAATGTGCCCCATCCGCTCGCGGCGCACCTTGGCGCGCGTCACTTCGACGCCGCAGCGCTCGCAGATGATGCCCTTGAACCGAACCCGCTTGTACTTACCGCAGTAGCACTCCCAGTCCCGGGTCGGACCGAAGATCTTCTCGCAGAAGAGTCCGTCCTTCTCGGGCTTGAGCGTGCGGTAGTTGATCGTCTCGGGCTTCTTGACCTCGCCGTGCGACCACTGGCGGATGTCGTCCGCAGTGGCCAGACCAATGCGCAGCTCGTCGAAGAAGTTCACGTCCAGCAAGACGTTCGCCTGCTCTCTTTGTTCCGTGGTGATGCTGGTCGAGTGGCCGGGCGGGCGGGCCGGGGGCCGCGTCAGTGCGCGCGCCCCCGGCCCGACCGTCAAACCTCTTCGACGCTGCTCGGCTCCCGCCGGGACAGGTCGATTCCAAGTTCCTCCGCCGCCCGGAAGACGTCCTCGTCCGTGTCGCGCATTTCGATCTGCACGCCGTCGGACGACAGGACCTCAACGTTCAGGCAGAGGGACTGCATCTCCTTGATGAGCACCTTGAATGATTCCGGAATGCCGGGCTCCGGAATGTTTTCACCCTTGACGATCGCCTCGTAGACCTTGACCCGACCGAGGACGTCGTCGGACTTGATGGTGAGCAGCTCCTGCAGCGCGTAAGCCGCGCCGTAGGCCTCCAGCGCCCACACCTCCATCTCACCGAACCGCTGACCACCGAACTGCGCCTTACCACCCAGCGGCTGCTGGGTGATCATCGAGTACGGGCCGGTCGACCGAGCGTGGATCTTGTCGTCGACCAGGTGCAGCAGCTTGAGGATGTAGATGTAGCCGACCGCCACCGGGTACGGGTAGGGCTCGCCGGTCCGACCGTCGAACAGCTTCGCCTTACCGCTCTCGCCGATCAGCTGGGTGCCGTCCCGGTTGGCCAGCGTCGAGCCGAGCAGGCCGGTGATCTCCTCCTCGCGGGCGCCGTCGAACACCGGAGTGGACACGTTGGTGCCCTTCGGAGCCGCGTCGGCCCCGATGGAGCGCAACCGCTCCTTCCACTCCTGCTCGCCGCCGTCGATCTGCCAACCGGTCTTCGCGACCCACCCGAGGTGGGTCTCGAGGATCTGACCGATGTTCATCCGGCGGGGCACGCCGTGCGGCACCTTCAGGGAGGTGTCGCGGACCTCGCGGGCCTTCTCACCGAAGATCGCGCGCAGCAGGCGCTCCTCCGGGGTCAGCTCGGTCTCGCCCTTGGGCGTGACCTTGCCGACCAGGACGTCGCCGGGCGCGACCTCGGCACCGATCCGGATGATGCCCCGCTCGTCGAGGTCGGCCAGCACCTCCTCGGCCACGTTCGGGATGTCCCGGGTGATCTCCTCCGGCCCCAGCTTGGTGTCCCGGGCGTCGACCTCGTGCTCCTCGATGTGGATCGAGGAAAGGACGTCGTCCTGGACCAGCCGCTGCGACAGGATGATCGCGTCTTCGTAGTTGTGCCCTTCCCAGGGCATGAAGGCGACGAGCAGGTTCTTGCCCAGCGCCATCTCGCCGTTCTGGGTGCAGGGACCGTCGGCGATGACCTGACCGGCCTCGATCCGCGCGCCCTCGTCGACGATCGGCTTCTGGTTGATGCAGGTGCCCTGGTTCGACCGGCGGAACTTGGCCAGTCGGTAGGTGCGCCGCGAGCCGTCGTCGTGCATGACGGTGATGTAGTCGGCGGACAGGTCCTCGACCACCCCGGCCGCCTCGGCCACCACGACGTCGCCGGCGTCCTTGGCCGCGCGGGCCTCCATGCCGGTACCCACCAGCGGCGCCTCGCTGCGCAGCAGCGGGACGGACTGGCGCTGCATGTTCGAGCCCATCAGGGCCCGGTTGGCGTCGTCGTGCTCGAGGAACGGGATCATCGCGGTCGCCACCGAGACCATCTGCCGCGGCGAGACGTCCATGTAGTCGACCTCGTCCGGCGGGATGAACTCGACCTCGCCGCCCTTGCGGCGGACCAGGACGCGGTCCTCCGCGAAGGTGCCGTCGCCGGTCAGGGGCGCGTTGGCCTGCGCGATGACGTGCCGGTCCTCCTCGTCCGCGGTCAGGTAGTCGATCTGCGCGGTGACCCGGCCGGCGGTGACCTTCCGGTACGGCGTCTCGACGAACCCGAACGGGTTGACCCGGGCGAACGTGGACAGCGACCCGATCAGGCCGATGTTCGGGCCTTCCGGGGTCTCGATCGGGCACATCCGGCCGTAGTGGCTGGGGTGCACGTCGCGGACCTCGAAACCGGCCCGCTCCCGCGACAGCCCACCGGGACCGAGCGCCGACAGCCGGCGCTTGTGGGTGAGCCCGGCCAGCGGGTTCGTCTGGTCCATGAACTGGGACAGCTGGCTGGTGCCGAAGAACTCCTTGATGGAGGCGACGACCGGCCGGATGTTGATGAGCGTCTGGGGCGTGATCGCCTCGACGTCCTGGGTCGTCATCCGCTCGCGGACGACGCGCTCCATCCGGGCCAGGCCCAGCCGGACCTGGTTCTGGATCAGCTCGCCGACCGTACGCAGGCGCCGGTTGCCGAAGTGGTCGATGTCGTCGGTCTCGACGTCGGGGTCGTGGCCGTCGTGCAGCTTGACCACGTACTCGATCGTGGCGACGATGTCGTCCTCGGTGAGCACACCGACGTCGTGGGCGACGTCCACCTTGAGCTTCTTGTTCACCTTGTAGCGGCCGACCTTGGCCAGGTCGTAGCGCTTGTGGTTGAAGAAGAGGTTCTCCAGCAGCGTCTGCGCGGATTCCCGGGTCGGCGGCTCGCCCGGCCGCAGCTTGCGGTAGATGTCGAGCAGCGCGTCGTCCTGGGTGGCCGTGTGGTCCTTCTCCAGGGTGGTGCGCATCGACGGGTAGTCGCCGAACTTCTCCAGGATCCGCGCCTCGTCCCAGCCCAGCGCCTTGAGCAGGACGGTGACCGACTGGCGCCGCTTACGGTCGATCCGCACGCCCACGGTGTCGCGCTTGTCGACCTCGAACTCCAGCCACGCGCCGCGCGACGGGATCACCTTGCAGGAGAACACGTACTTGTCGGACGCCTTGTCGAGCGAACGCTCGAAGTAGACGCCCGGCGAGCGGACGAGCTGGCTGACCACGACCCGCTCGGTGCCGTTGATGACGAAGGTGCCCTTCGGGGTCATGAGCGGGAAGTCGCCCATGAAGACCGTCTGGCTCTTGATCTCGCCGGTGGTGTTGTTGGTGAACTCGGCCGTCACGAAGAGCGGCGCCGAGTAGGTCATGTCCTTGTCCTTGCACTCCTCGACGGAGTACTTGGGCGGCTCGAACCGGTGGTCCCGGAACGACAGGGACATGGAACCGGAGAAGTCCTCGATCGGGGAGATTTCCTCGAAAACCTCTTCCAGGCCCGAGGTGATGGGAACGTCGTTGCGGCCCGCGTCGACAGCGTCCTGGACCCGGGTCTCCCACGACTCGTTGCCGACCAGCCAGTCGAACGACTGGGTCTGGAGGGCGAGGAGGTCGGGGACCTCAAGAGGCTCAATGATCTTGGCGAAGGAAATGCGGGGCGCGGTGGGCGAGGCGGCCAAGGTGGTCCTTCCGGTGGCCTGATCGTCGGTCTGGCGAAACGCGTGGGCGGCGACGGTCCGGCGGGGGTGGTCAGGTGATCAGTGTCTCGCTACGGTTTAGGAGGCGGTCGGTCGGGGGCATGCCCTCCAGGACGGGCACTCTCACCGTGGGTGCCGCGGTGGTGTGACACGCGAGGACGCGGGGCGTCCGGGCGCGCGAGAGCCAGACGCGCACGGTCAACGGACGCGGCGCGGAAGCTTCCGCCGGAGCGACACATATGTGTTTGAGGAACCTCGCGGATTCTGCTGCGGACGGCGGTCGGGTCTCGTACGGTCTTCACGTGCAGGTTCGCGCCCGAGGGTGCGAGGGACACCGCGTCAGCAGTCGACAGCGGCACACCTGGCGAGCCCCCGCGACTGCATTTGCAGCGCAAACAAGCAGTGTAGCCGAAGGCTGCACTGCTTTCAAGGGCACACTTCTGGATCGTCTCACCGTTGCTGACGATGGAACTCCGTAACAGCGGGTCACGTCAAGCCCAACTTCGATCTGGCCGGCTGTGCGGTGGTCGAACGAGGGCGGCGGCCCGGGTCTTCCCCGGCTGCGCGGTGCTCGTCCGACGGGTGATCGACCCGGATCCGCGCGGCCCGGCGCCCCGGCCGGCCGGACTGGTCTGACCAGCACGGGAACCCCCGCGCCAGCGGCGACGAGGCTCCCGCGCGGGGACCGGACCGGCCGCCCGGGGCGGCGGCCCGACCGGGCGGCCGGACTCCGCCGGGTTCCCCCCGGCTCCCCCGCAGACGCCCGACGGGGGCCTCCCGGAAGTGCCCGGGAAAGCCCCCGTCGGGGGACGCGCGGGGGGATCCATCACTCGGATCCGGTGGGCGACGTCACAGAAATTGCCGTGACGGGTCGCCCGATCGGGGGCTCCGAAGTGGTGCTCCGGGTGTCGAACCGAGTCGCGCTGTCTACTTGACGGTGACGCTGGCGCCGGCACCTTCGAGGGCCGCCTTGGCCTTGGCGGCGTCCTCCTTGGTGACCTTCTCCAGGACGGCCTTGGGGGCCGCCTCGACGAGGTCCTTGGCCTCCTTGAGGCCCAGGCTGGTCAGGGAGCGAACCTCCTTGATGACCTGGATCTTCTTGTCGCCGGCGGCCTCGAGGACGACGTCGAACTCGTCCTGCTCGGCAACTTCCTCGGCCGGGGCGGCCGGGCCGGCGACGGCGGCGACGGCCACCGGAGCGGCGGCGGTGACGCCGAAGGTGTCCTCGAACTGCTTCACGAACTCCGACAGCTCCAGGAGAGTCATCTCCTTGAAGGCGTCGAGCAGGTCAACGGTGCTGAGCTTCGCCATGGTGGCGGGTCCTTCCGTAACGGATGTCGTCCCGAATGGGACGGGTGGGTGCGGCACTGGGTGGGGCGGTGCGGTGACGCTCGGGTGACGGGGCTGTTATTCGGCGGCGGCCGCTTCGGACGCGGCCTCGGGGGCTGCCTCGGGGGCGCTGGCGCCCTCCTCGGCTTCGCGCTTGGCCCGCAACGCCTCGGCCAGTCGGGCCGCCTGCGCCAGCGGTGCCGCGAACAGGCTGACCGCCTGGGACAGGGAGCCGTTCATCGCGCCGGCCAGCTTGGCCAGCAGGACTTCGCGGGACTCCAGGTCGGCCAGTCGACGGATCTCGTCCGCCGACATCGCCTTGCCCTCGACGTACCCGCCCTTGACGATCAGGGCCGGGTTGTTCTTGGCAAAGTCGCGCAGACCCTTGGCCGCCTCGACCGGGTCACCGGAAACGAAGGCCACCGCCGTCGGCCCGGAGAGCAGGCTCTCCAGTCCGTCGACGCCGGCCTGCTGGGCCGCGATCTTCGTCAGGGTGTTCTTGACCACCGCGTACTGGGCGCCTTCGCCGAGCGAGCGGCGCAGCTCGGTGAGCTGGCTCACCGTGAGGCCGCGGTACTCGGTCAGTAGCGCGGCGGACGAACCGCGGAACGACTCGACGATCTCCGCCACGGCGGCGAGCTTCTCGGGATTCGCCATCGGGCTCCTTCTGCTTCGTGCGACACGTCGGCCACCCGAAGAGCTCCGAAACGACGAACGCCCCCGGCGCGGGCGCCGGGAGCGGGACACCGGGTGCACCGCCCGCCAACCCGGGAGACCCGAGCGGCTGAGGAACCCAGCGTTCGCACCCTCACCTGCGCGGGCCGTCCCGACGATTCCCGGAACCTTCGGCCCCACCCGGAAGAGGTGCGGCAACCAACGGTCTTCGGCTTGGTACGTGGTCAACTATACAGGCTGTAACAGGCCCCGAACGCCGCCGGGGCGGCCAGTCTGCTCAGCCGCCGCGGGGCGGCCGGCCGCTTCCGGCCAACCAGCCCGCGGACGAGAACGTGCGGACGCGGACTAGGCGTTCACGTCCTCGCTGAGGTTCCGGGTCCGGTTCGGGTCCACCGGGATGCCGGGGCCCATGGTGGTGGTGAAGGTGATCTTGCGTAGGTACCGGCCCTTGGCCGCCGACGGCTTGACCCGGACGACCTCGTCCAGCGCGGCGGTGTAGTTCTCGACGAGCTGCTCCTCGGTGAAACCGGCCTTGCCGATCACCAGGTGCAGGTTGCCCTGCTTGTCGACGCGGAACGAGATCTTGCCGCCCTTGATGTCGCCGACCGCCTTGGCGATGTCGAGCGTGACCGTGCCGGTCTTCGGGTTCGGCATGAGACCGCGCGGGCCGAGGATGCGGGCGATCCTCCCGACCTTGGCCATCTGGTCGGGCGTCGCGACGGTCGCGTCGAAGTCCAGGAACCCGCCCTGGATGCGCGCGACCAGGTCGTCGCTGCCGATGATGTCCGCGCCGGCCGCCTCGGCCTCGGTGGCCTTCTCGCCGGCGGCGAACACAGCGACCCGGGGCGAACGGCCCGTGCCGTGGGGCAGGTTGACCGTGCCGCGGACCATCTGGTCGGCCTTGCGGGGGTCGACCCCGAGCCGGATGGCGACCTCGACGGTCGCGTCGTACTTGGTGGTGGAGGTGTCGCGGGCCAGCCGGACGGCCTCGAGCGGGCTGTAGACCCGCTCGTAGTCGATCTTCTCGGCGGCGGCGCGGTACGCCTTGCTGCGCTTCATGATCTCTCCTCGTGGTTCAGGCGGGCACCGGGCCAGGCCGGCGTCCTCCCACAGGTGGCGGTGGGTCTGTGTGGCTTTACCGCGGTGGGCCGCGTAGTTCCGGTACGGCCCGGACCGGTCCGCTAGTCGCGGACGACAATGCCCATCGACCGGGCGGTGCCAGCGATGATCTTCTCGGCCGCCTCGATCGAGTTGGCGTTGAGGTCCTGGAGCTTCGTCTGGGCGATCTCACGGACCTGGGCGGCATTGAGCGAGCCGACCTTGTCGCGTTGCGGAACGCCGCTGCCCTTGTCGACGCCGGCCGCCTTGAGGATGAGCTTCGCGGCGGGCGGGGTCTTGGTGACGAACGTGAAGGAACGGTCTTCGTAAACCGTGATCTCCACCGGCACGACGTTGCCGCGCTGCGACTCGGTCGCGGCGTTGTACTGCCGGCAGAACTCCATGATGTTCACACCGTGCTGGCCGAGCGCGGGCCCGACGGGCGGCGCCGGGTTGGCGGCACCAGCGTTGATCTGCAGCTTGATGACCGCTGAGACCTTCTTCTTGGGAGGCATCTGCGTCTTCCTACGAGCGGGTGGGTGACAACGGGACCGCCGTCAGCGATCTCGAGGGTACGTAACCGGGCCGGTGATCCGGGGACCGCGGCCTCCGGCGGCGCGAAAAAAGACCATGATCCCGCCGCCTTTGGCCCTCTAGATCTTCGCGACCTGGTTGAACTGCAGCTCGACCGGCGTCTCGCGGCCGAAGATCGAGACCAGCACCTTGAGGCGCTGGGCATCGGTGTTGATCTCGCTGATCGTCGCGGGCAGAGTGGCGAACGGACCGTCCATGACGGTCACCGACTCGCCGACCTCGAACTCCTGGGCCCGGACCGTCTCGACCTTCTTCTCCTTCTCGACCTCGGGAACGAGAATCGAGACGACCTCTTCGCGGCGCAACGGCGACGGCCGGTTGGTGAGGCCGACGAAGCCGGTCACGCCCGGCGTGTTGCGAACCGCCGACCAGGACTGGTCGGTCAGCTCCATCCGGACGTAGATGTACCCCGGATACTTCTTCTGCATGACCATCTGGCGCTTGCCGTTCTTGATGACCGGCACCTCTTCGGTGGGCACCTCGATCTGGAAGATGAAATCCTCCATGTTGAGGCTGGAGATGCGGGTCTCAAGGTTGGTTTTGACCTTGTTCTCGTAGCCGGCGTAGGAGTGCACGACGTACCAGTCGCCGGGCGCCTCTTCCAGGGCCCGACGGATCTCCTCGGCCGGGTCCAGCGGCTCCTCGTCCTCGACCGGGGCCTCGGCGGCCGGGGTGGGGGTCGCGCCGTCCGCGGCGGCACCGTTCTTCGCCGCGTAGCCGTTCTCGTCGAGATAGCCGGGACCCTCGTCGACGCCGGTCACACCGGCGCCGAGCTCGCCCTCGTCGGCCGTGGCTCCGGCCGCGGTGCTCGCCACCTCGTCGCGCTCGTACTCGGCGACCGGGTCGAGGGCGTCGACCGCCTCCTCCTGCTCGGAGGTGGGTTGGTCGGAATACTGGGACACGCGGGAAATCCTTTGGGTTGTCGTGCTCGTATGTGGTGCGGGACGCTGATCCCGGCGCTAACCGAAGATCGCGAGTACCGCCTTCGTCAGCCCGAAGTCGAGCGAGGCGACGACCGCCACCATTGCCGACACGAAGACCAGGACGACCGCCACGTAGGTCACCAGCTCCGTGCGGCTGGGATAGATGACCTTCCGCAGCTCGGCGATGATCTCCCGATAGAACTGGAGCGGGGTGATACGGCGGCGGGTGGACCGCGCCGGGCGCGCGGGCGTGCCGGACCGCGGGGCCGCGTCACGCGTGTCTGTCGCCACTTACGTCACCTGTCCGTCATCGCTGAGCAGCGTGTGTCGCTGACTGTTGTCTGTCGCCTGTCTGTCGTCGACCGTCGTGGGGCTGGTCATGCGTGCTGCGTCTCATCCGTGCTGCCCGAACACCGCCCGGCGGCCACCACGGCGCGGTGAGGAAGTCGGCCGCGCCGCCGTTGGCCGTCCGGAACTGCAGGGGCGACAGGACTCGAACCTGCAACCGCCGGTTTTGGAGACCGGTGCTCTACCAATTGAGCCACGCCCCTAGGGTCCGCCACCCGGGGACGACCTACCACGACGGGACCTACCACGACAGGGCATTGCTGGTGGCGTGCCTGAACGAGGGCGGTCAACCCCGGACGCGATGAGCATACCTGTTCCCCACGCCACTCGGACATCACCGCCGGCCCGAAGGTCGTCGGGTCGAAGTGGCGCCCCGGCCGCGCGGGTCGCCGCGCCGCCGGTCGACGGTCGGGCGAGCGGCCAGAAACCCGGCGGCGGGATGCCGGACGGACGTGGGACCATGTACCTATGGCTCGGATCTCACGCCGCGTGGGCGGCATCGCACCTTCCGCAACCCTGGCTGTCGACGCGACCGCCAAGGCCATGCGCGCCGCGGGGCGCGACGTCATCGGCTTCGGGGCCGGTGAACCGGACTTCCCGACGCCGGAGCACGTCGTCGCGGCGGCCGAGAAGGCGTGCCGCGATCCCCGCATGCACCACTACACCCCGGCCGGTGGCCTGCCCGAACTCAAGGAGGCGATCGCCGAGAAGACCCGGCGCGACTCCGGTTTCTCGGTCCCGGCCGGCCAGGTACTGGTGACGAACGGCGGCAAGCAGGCGGTTTACCAGGCGTTCGCCACGCTGCTCGACCCGGGCGACGAGGTGCTCCTGCCGGCTCCCTACTGGACCACCTACCCGGAGTCCATCCGGCTCGCGGGCGGGCTCGTCGTCGAGGTCCCGACCGGGCCTGAGCAGGGCTACCGGGTCACTGTCGAGCAGTTGGAGGCGGCGCGGACGCCGCGCACCAAGGTGCTGTTGTTCTGCTCGCCGTCCAACCCGACGGGCGCCGTGCACACTCCGGCGGAGGTGGCCGAGATCGGCCGCTGGGCGGCGGCCAACGACCTGTGGGTGATCGCCGACGAGATCTACGAACACCTCGTCTACGGGGATGCGTCGTTCGCATCCATGCCGGTCGAGGTTCCGGAGATCGCCGATCGCTGCATCATCGTCAACGGCGTCGCCAAGACGTACGCGATGACCGGCTGGCGGGTGGGCTGGTTGATCGGCCCGAAGGACGTGGTCACGGCGGCGACCAACCTGCAGTCCCACGCCACCTCCAACGTCTCGAACGTGGCCCAGGCGGCGGCCTACGCGGCGGTCGGCGGTTCGCTCGACGCGGTCGCGGAAATGCGGGTGGCGTTCGACCGGCGGCGGCTGACCATGCACCGGATGCTGTCCGAAGCGCCGGGCGTCGTCTGCCCGCTGCCGGAGGGCGCGTTCTACTGCTACCCGTCGCTGGTCGACGCGGTGGGCCGCACGCTGCGCGGGAAGACTCCGGGCAGTTCCGCCGAGCTCGCGCAGCTCATTCTCGAAGAGGTCGGCGTGGCGGTCGTACCGGGCGAGGCGTTCGGCACGCCGGGCTTCGCCCGGTTGTCCTATGCGCTGGGTGACGACGATCTGGCCGAAGGCGTGCGCCGCATCGTGGACCTGCTGGCCGAAGCCGACTGAGTCGGGGCTGGCCCGACGGGGGCGCCGCGAAGGTCGGCGCCCCGAAGGTCGGTAGGGGACAGCGGACCGCCCGCGGTCCGCTGTCCCCGCCGCCTTCGATGGACCCGGGCCGGAACGCCGGTCACGTCGGCGGCGCTCAGGCCAGCTGGACGGTGGCCCGGGCGGCGGTCAGGACCTTCGATTCGACGCTGTCGGCGCGGACCGTCAGGTTCACCACCACCCGATCCCCGTCGAGCTTCTTCTCCACCACGCCGGTGACCCGGATCGTGGCGCCTTCGGAATCGTCGGGGACGGGGACGGGCGAGGAGAACCGGACCCCGTACTCGACGACCGCTCCGGGGTCGCCCGCCCAGTCGGTGACCAGCCGGGCCGCGGCGGCCATCGTGAACATGCCGTGGGCGATGACGTTCGGCAGTCCGACCGCGGTCGCGAGCCGTTCGTTCCAGTGGATGACGTTGAAGTCGCCCGATGCGCCGCAGTAGCGGACGAGATCGACCCGCCGGATCGGAAAGGCCTGCTCCGGAAGCTGGGTGCCCACCTCGACGTCGTCGTAGGCGACGGTGGCGGTCATGTCAGTCCTTCCCGGGAGCGGTGCCGCGCGACACGAGCGTGGACACAGCGGTGGCGACGACCTCGCCGGCGGTCGTCCGGAATTCGTACGTGGTGCCGATGAGCTCATTCCGGCCGGCGACCCGGATCTCGGTGATGGTCCCGGTCACGATCAGCTCGTCCCCGGCGACCACCGGGCGCTCGAGCCGGTAACGCTGCTCGCCGTGCACCACCTGTTCGTAGTTCAGATTCAGGTCGGGGTCGTGCACGTCGACCGTCCGGCGCCGCAGCGCCACCGCGGTGAGGAAGGTCGGCGGAGCCACGAGGTCGGAGTAGCCGGCCGCCTTGGCCGCGTCGACGTCGTGGTAGAGCGGGTTGGAATCGCCGATCGCCTCGGCGAACTGGCGGATGTGCTCCCGGCCGACGACAAACGGACTCTCGCCCGTGAACGTCCGGCCGAGGAAGTCCGGGTTGATCGCCATAAGCCGCCTCCGATCCGCCGCGTCGCGACGCTGACCCGGCCGCCGATGGACGGGTCGGACCGGGCGCCCGCTCAGCTGCGCGGTCATCCCGGCCCCGACCACCGGAGCGCGGGCTTGTGGATGTTGGGTGCTGGATGTCAGGTGCTGGGTGGCCAGTGACTACGGCTCGCGCCGCGCGCCGCTGTCCGAGCCGCGGTGGGGTCGACCCGAGCGGCCGCCGACGCGGGCAACGCGGCAGAGCCGTGGAGACAGCCGGGTGCGCCCACTGATCACGGCCGGAGGCGCACAACGGGCGAGCCGGCGGGGACGGCCAGCCGTCGCGCCCACCGACGACCGGACGGCCATGGTCTAGCGGGTCTCGCGGTGCTCCTGGTGGCAACGGCAATTCGGGCAGAACTTCTTCAGTTCCAGGCGATCCGGGTCGTTGCGGCGGTTCTTGCGCGTGATGTAGTTCCGGTGCTTACACACCTGGCACGCCATGGTGATCTTCGGACGGACATCGGTGGCGGCCACTGTGCCAAGCCTCCTGCTATGGACGGGTGTCGACAGTTCAGGGTATGGGACCAACCTGAGCCATGTCGACCGGGACGATCCTGGTCGGTAGCGGTGGCCGGATTTGAACCGGCGACACAGCGATTATGAGCCGCTTGCTCTGCCTAACTGAGCTACACCGCCTAGCGCCCGACGCAGCCGGGACCGCAATAAGAGTACCGGGACTTGGGCCGGGCGCGGCGCGCGCGTCCCGGCCGGGTTGCCGTCCGGGGGTCGGGAGGGCCCCCGCACTGCTCGCCGGGCGCCCTTCGCCACCCGCCCGTCGCGTCCCGACGCGAACGCTGACGGCACCGTGACCACTCACGGGTCCGTCACGGGACGCCCCTCGGACCAGCGGCAACCGCGGTCGTGCCGGTCGCCGCGCACACTGCCGCGAGATGCTCGTCCGGTGTCCCGGCGAAGCCCTCGGGGGGCACGACGGTGAGGAATGTTTCGCGGTCCGGACCGATCGGGTCGAGCACGAGCCCGATGCCCCCGGCGGCCCGGCCCGGATCCGCCCGGCCGGGCTCGACCTCGGCGGTGGGCGTCCCGCCGTAGGCCTCGGCGACCGCGGCAGCGGTCACGTCCAGCTCGGCCGGCAGCTCGAGGAAAGCGGCCGGAGCGTCGTCCCAGGTCCGCAACCGCTCGTGCCAGGCGTCCAGCAGCCGGGACGCGATACCGGTGAGGACCCGACACCACGGCACCATCAGTTCCCCGGGCACGACCCGGGTCTGCAACTCGGGGAGGCCGAACCGACCGAGCCCGCGGGTGGTCGCCCGGTAGCCGCCCCCGGTGGGTGAGTAGGGCACGAACAGCCACCCGGCGAGGGGTGGTGACCGGTCGCCGGTCGGCAGTGAGCCGGCCGCCTCGTCCGCCCCCATCAACCGGGGCGTGAACACGTCGACCACCGGGCCCCCGATGGCGCCGGCGACGGTGGCGGCGATGGCCCGGCCGGCCCATTCGTGCAGCGGCGGAGCACCGGGGACTCCGACCACGCTCACCACGACGAATCGCAGAGCGTGCCGCACAGCGGGGAGGAGGGACGCCGGGGCGCCCATCGCGGCGAAGATGTCAGGCGAGGGCAAAGCCACATCGTGGGCCCACCACACTTCGACCCGCGCCTGGCCGCGCCCGAGGGCGTCCAGGATGAGGTGCCGCAACGGCTCCCCCACGCGTCGTTCGATTTCGCGGCGGACCAGGGTCGCGGGATCGCGCAGCGGGGCGGCCACCGGAACGAGGTAGATCGCGGCCAGCGTTCTGGGAACGGACAAGGTCAGGGTCGTCATGGAATCCATGCTGGACGCCGGGCGACAGCGCGACCGGAAAGAATCCAGACCTGTGGACAACGGCGCGGCTGTGGACAACGGCCGGCGCGAAAAAATGAGTGCGGCGGGCTCACCGCTCGACGAACAGCGTGATCGGGAAGTGACGACTCACCGAAAACCGCCGGCCCCGGGGAAATGCCGCACTCCGAACCGCAACGCCAAGATAAAAGGGCGTGAATGCAATTCCCCACCCGACAAAGGCGAGGAAGCAGCGATCGGTGACGATGTGCCGTTAGGCGGTAAAACGATGGAGCCCCTTTACGGAATCGAACCGTAGACCTTCTCCTTACCATGGAGACGCTCTGCCGACTGAGCTAAAGGGGCCGGCGACTTCGACAGCGTACACGACCCCGGGGGGTCGGCGAAACGCCCGGGCCGACACCCCCGCGGTCTTGATCGTCGACACCGTCGACCCACCCCGCTGCCCGCTTACGGCCCCGATCGGCCTCGGCGCGACTGCCTCTCGTCCCGCGATCACCGCTGACCGCGACGGTGACCGAGCGTCACGATTCACCGCTTCAAAGTGGCATTTCGTTACGGAGTGCAACCAGAAAGACGCGCGCCACGCCGGATCGGTTGCCTTAGGTAGTGGATATATTGCTTAGCGTGCCACTACCGGCGTACCCCCAGCCCTTCGCGCGGACCAGCGCCGGCCGGGCCGCGCGGTCTCTCAACGGGGATTGCCCATGGACATCGTCGACGGACACCCACGGCCTTCATCCACGGACCCGAACACCGACCGCCCCCCGATCCGGCCGCACCGCAGCATTCCGGACGGCCCGCCGATCCGGCCGGTGACCCCGGTCCGGCCGGTGCTTTCGAGCTTCCCGCCCTATCCGGTCGACCTCCGCCACCGCCCTGGTTCCGTCGCCCGCCACCCTCTCGCCGCCCGCCACCCTCTCGCCGCCGGCCGTCGTTTCGCCTCGGGCCACGGTGTCCATCGCCTGATCGTGGCCACCGTCACGGTCGCGGCCCTGGCCGCGGCGGCCACGAGCGCGACCGCGCTCGCCCCCAACCCGACGACAATGGGGGTGCCGGGGGCGGCCCGCGCCCCGGGCGACCTGGTTCCGCTCGGCTCGGGCCAGCCGGGCGCGGGCCGGGGCGGCGCCGGACCAGCCGGCACCGCCGGCGCGACCCCCCGGAATTCCGGAGCGCTGCCCAATTCCACCGGAGGCGCCCGGAGCGCCGCAGTCATTCCCTCCACCTGGCCACGCGGCATCGATGTGGCTTCCTTCCAACACCCCGACGGCACCGCGATCAATTGGCCGGCGGTCCACAACTCCGGTATCCGATTCGCCTTCGTGAAAGCAACCGAGGGGGCGACCTACACCAACCCCTACTTCGCGGCCGACTACCGGGACGCGTTTTCGGCCGGCATCGTGGTGGGCGCTTACCACTACGCGCGCCCGGCGCTGCCTGTCTCGACCGCGGCCAGCCAGGCCGCCTATTTCGTCCAGCACGCCGGCCCGGCGCGGGGCCTCGGGCAGATGGCTCCCATACTCGATCTCGAGGCGACCGGCGGTCTGAGCGCATCGCAGCTTCAGGCGTGGACGTCGACCTATCTGCAGACGATCGAGACCCTCACCGGGCGGACGCCGACGCTCTACACCTACCGCGCCTTCTGGCTCGACGATCTCGACAACAGCACCGCCTTCACGAAATATCCGCTCTGGTTCTCCATCTGGAACGGGGCGAGCAGCCCGGGCACCCTGCCCGGCGGCTGGTCGGGCTGGCGGTTCTGGCAGTACGCCGACAGTGGTCGCATTCCCGGCATCTCCGGCGCGGTCGATCTCGACGCCTACTGCTGCACCTTCGGCTCCTTTGGCGGGGTCAGTGACGGCCGGCGCAGCGAACTGTGGAAGCGGTACGCAACCACCGCCTGGTTGCGCGCGATCCTTGGTCCGGCGACCGCCAACGAGGCCCCGGCCGGCCGCGGCGGTCGCTGGCAGCCCTTCGTGCGCGGCCTCATGTACTGGTCCGTCGCGACGGGCGCGCTGGAGGTCCAGGGCGGAATCGCCACCAAGTACCTGGCCCTGAACGGCACCAACGGCTTCCTGGCCAAGCCGTTGACCGACGAGACGAACGCCCGGGCCGCCGGAACCCGACAGTCGATCTTCCAGGGCGGCCGCATCTTCTGGAGCCGCTCGACGGGGGCGTTCTCCGTTCGCGGCGCGATCCTGGCCGCCTATCTGGGCCGCGGCGACACGGCATCCGATCTCGGCGCCCCACTCAGCGACGAATATCAGGTCGCGGGCGGCCGCGAGAGCGCGTTCCAGCGCGGATATCTGCGGTGGGACGCCGTCACCAACGTCGTGACACTCATTCCGCGGACCTGAACAGGGTTTCTTCCGTGACGACTCGCGGAAGATCATCCGATTTCCCCGGGGTGGACCGGGGTTGCGCCACCCCCGATGGTGGAAAACCTCGAGACGGGGGCAGGGCGACCTGAGTCCGTGCACCCGCGCGATGAAGCGCACAGTACGCCGCGAATCGCACGCTCGCGGCGGCATCACCGGTCGGGACAACACTCCGGTGGTGTCGCCGCGCAGCTGGGGAGGTCTCATGGCTGAGGTAAGGGAACGCCGCGAAAGCGGGCTGGGTTGGCTGATGTTCGCCGCCGTAATGCTGTTTATTGCCGGTTTTCTGAACATTATCTACGGGATATCCGCCATCGCCAAGGACGGATATCTCACCAATCATCTACTGTTCCAGGATCTGACGTTCTGGGGATGGTTGTGGCTCTGCGTCGGGATTGTCGAGGTCTTCGCGGCCGGCGGTATCGTGACCAGGAACCAGTACGCGCGATGGTTCGGCGTGGCGATGGCGACGTTCAATGCGATCGGGCAGCTCGCCTTTCTCAACGCCTCGCCGTTCTGGTCCTTGATCATCATTGCCTTCGATGTTCTGATCATCTACGGCCTGGTGACCTACGACTACCCGATGGGGCGGACCGGCTATGACGACCCGTACCCGCGCGGGGACAGCGTTTCGGGCTCGACCCGGACCACCGCCGGCGCCGGCGCGGACCGGGGACGGCGCGACGGAACCGAGTCGATGGGCGCGGGGATGCCGAGCGGCACCGGGATCCGCCGCGACCCGGGGACGGCCGGAAGCGGGGATGCGGACGGCTCGACGCTGACCTGATCCGATCCGATCCGATCCGATCCGCGCAGAGTCCGGAACGCGCTCACGGAGGAGACATCCGTGGGCGCGCTTCGGCGTCCGCGGGCCATCGGTCAGCCCTCGTGGTGGGCCCACAGCGCGGAGGCCGCCCGGTACCGCCCGGCCCGGGCGGTACCGGCACCGGCACCGGCACCGGCGGGATACGGATCGGACGCCCCGCCCCGCCCGGACGTCCAGTCGTGCCCGTCGCGACTGTCGGTTCCCCAGACGAGCGCGGACCCGACCAGCAGGGCCAGGACGAACAGAACAACGATGAGAATCATGGATCAACGATCCGTCCCGGACCTTCTTCAGTCCAGCTACATTTTCCACTCCCTACCCGTAAGATTTCCTACATGATCGACGTGCGACGGCTGCGCATCCTGCGGGAACTCGACCAGCGAGGCACGGTCGCCGCGACGGCCGGCGCGCTGCACCTGACTCCGTCGGCGGTCAGTCAGCAGCTCGCGACCCTGGCCCGCGAAACCGGCGTCACCCTGCTCGACCCGGACGGCCGCCGCCTGCGGCTCACCGCGGCGGCGCGGGTCCTGCTCGGCCACGCCGACGAGGTGTTCGCCCAGCTCGAGCGGGCCCAGGCCGACCTGGACGCCTTCGCCCGGGGCGAGGTCGGCACCGTGCGCCTCGCGGCCTTCCCGACCGCCACGCTCGGCATCGTCGTGCCGGCCCTGCGGGCGCTGCGCGGGACCCACCCGCGACTCGAGCTGACGATCATCGACGCCCTGGTTCCCGAGTGCTACGACCAGCTCGGCTCGGGCGAGCTGGATCTGGTCGCGACGGTCCACGACTCCCGGACGGCCGTGCCGCCCCGGTTCAGCCGGGTCCACCTGCTCGACGACCCGCTCGATCTGGTCCTCCCCCGCGATCACCCGCTGGCGGCCAGCCCGTCGGTCACTCTGGACGCCCTGGCGACCGAGACCTTCGTCGGCGGTTTCGACGAGACGCCCTGCCACCAGATCGTGGTCACGGCGTGCGCCGCGGCCGGCTTCGCGCCCCGGGTCCGGCACCGCAGCGACGACTACGGGGCTCTGCTCGGCCTGGTCGGCGCGGGCTGCGGGGTGGGTCTCATCCCCCGTCTCTCGGGCCTGTCCTCGACGGACGAGGCGATCGTCCGTCCGCTCGCCGATGCCGTCCCACCGATCCGGCGGCTGTACGCGACCGTCCGGGAGGGCTCCCAGACGGCCCCGCACCTCGCCGCGGTCGTGAACGCGATCACCGAGGTGGGTCGGCGACTGTCCCGGCCGGTGCTGGCCACGGCCAGCTGATCAGGCCGGGCCGGGACGCACCTGCGCCGCCTGCCACATCCGCGGCCCGGTCAACGACCGGACGGCGGCCGGATCCACCCACCGCGCGGCCCGGCACTCGCTCCCGGCTGGCGGCGCGACCGGCGGCCCCGGTCCGTCCAGGTGGGCCAGATAGATCCACATCTGGGACAACGGGTAGGGATAGCGGTACCCGGCCGGTCGCGGACCCGCGATCGAGAGCACGGCCGCGGCGGCGAGCCGGGGCCGAGTGCCGGCCGGAAGCCGCAGTCCGGTCTCCTCGTGAACCTCGCGGCGCAGCGTGGCCAACGCCCGCTCCCCCGGTTCGACGTGCCCGCCCGGCAGGTCGAAGCCGCGGGCGACCACGTCGGTGAGCAGCAGCCGCCCCGCCCCGTCGAAAATCATCCCGGCGACCGCGGTCAACCCGACCTGGGCCGGATCCGGCGCCGCCGCGCCGTCCAGCAGGGCCAGGGTGTTCGGGGCCGGGGCGAAGCTGACGTCGAGCACCAGATCGAGCAGGACTCCCACGCCCTCCGCCACCCCCGCACGCTACCCCGGCGGGCCGCCGTCCGGAGGTCGGGCCGGGCAGCGGCCCCCGGCCGGGAACGTGACGATAGTGACGGAAAAGGACCGTCTCGTTGCGCCCCGTGCCCGACCTCCCTACCGTCGTCAACGGCCCGTTTTCGGAAGGTCCGACGGAAGGGTACGTACACGTGAACACTCTGGACGATCCGGGCGGCAATCTTGACGATCCGGGCGACCGGGCCCGCCGCCTCGACGACCGGGCCGCGGTGGACATCGCCCGGCTGGTCCGCGAACTGCCGGATCGGCAGCTCGACGACCTGATGGCCACGCGGGTCCGGGACGCCGTGCTCGACGAGGTGTTCCGCGGGATGCGTCGGCAGATCCGACCGGAGCGGACGCCGGACACCGAGGCGACGATCCACTGGCGGATCGGGGGTCGACCAGGAGGCGGCGACGACACCTACGAGACGGTCATCCGGGACGGCGTCTGCACCGTCAGCTCCCAGCTGACCCACCGGCCCCGGGTGACGTTCGCCATGAGCGCGCTGACCTTCCTCAAGCTGGTGACCGGGAACGTCTCGGTGCCCAAGCTGTTCGTGAGTCGCAAGGTGAAGGTGGACGGCGACATCGGACTGGCCGTGAATCTGGCCAGCCTGTTCAACCTGCACGAAAGTTGACACGTACGGATCCCGACCAGACACTCATGGTCACCAAGTAAGGGTCGACCGATGCCCGGGCCGCACTTTGTCCACATTGCCCCGGCGATGCCCGCCCCGGGCAGGCATGATGGCCACAATGCACAGTCGCATGGTCCCGGGTGGGGCGGCACGGGCCGCCCTGCTGCTGGTGCTCGCCATCATCGCGGACATCGCCCTTCCGGATGTCACGCTCACCGGATTTTTCGGACTCGCGCCGCTCGCCGCCGCGGCGACCTGTGGCCCGCGCACCGTGGCCGGGATCGGCTCGGCGGCGGTGGTCGCCGCGGTGCTGAGCGGCACCTGGGACCAGCGGTTCGGAAGCGCTCAACACCTGGTGGCCTGCCTGCTGGTGCTCGCGGTGGCCGGGTTCGCGGTCGGTGTCGCGGTGGCCCGGCGGCGGCGGGAGCAGGAACTGGGGCACGTGCGCAACGTCGCCTACGTCGCGCAGCACGCGCTGCTGCCGGCCGTCCCCGGGCGGCTGGCCGGGGTCGGCTTCGCGACCCGGTACCTCTCCGCCGCCCACGAGGCACTGATCGGGGGCGACCTCTACGAGGTCGTAGCCACGCCGCAGACCCTGCGGGTGATCATCGGCGACGTCCGGGGCAAGGGCCTGCCGGCGGTCCGGCTGACCGCCGTGGTGCTGGGCGCCTTCCGCGAAGCCGCGGTGACCTGGCTCGATCTGGAACAGGTGGCCGCGGCCTGCGGCCGCGCGGTCGCGCGGGAGGCCGACACCGAGGACTTCGTCACCGCGCTGCTCGTCGACATGCACTCCGACGGCACGCTGCGCCTGCTCAACGCCGGCCACCCGTCGCCCGTGCTGGTCACCCCGAACGGCGGGGTACGAAGACTCTCGATGCCCCTGTCGAGCCCGCCACTGGGCATCGCCGAGTCGTACGCGGCCGGGTCGGACCGTTGGGAGCCGGGGGACCGCCTGATGATGTTCACCGACGGGCTGATCGAAGCCCGCGACCGCGACGGTCAGTTCTTCCCGTTCGACGACCACGTCGAAGAGCTGGCCCGGGGCAGCCTGGACGAGGCCCTCGACCACCTCACCACCCAGCTGCGGGCCCACGTCGGCGGGGAGCTCAAGGACGATCTGGCGCTGCTGGCCGCCGAGCGGCTCAGCGACCGGGTGCCGCGGGCGCGCCGGGCCGGCGGCGGGCCCGCGGCCGTCGCTCCGGGCCGGGACGAGGGCGACCCCGGCGCCGACTCGGACGGCGCGGCGGGCGACGGTCGCGAGGCGTCCAGCTCCGGACGCGACCCGCGATCGGCCTCGTTGCCGGCCAGCAGCTGAGCCTTTCGCGGGGCGCGACCGGGTCGGCGTCCTACTCCGCCTTGCGGAACAGCAGGCAGGCCCCGGTGAGCATGACCAGGCTCAGGACGACGACCAGCACCACGTCCAGGCCGCCCGGTACCCGCCAGCCGTCCCAGGTCACGCCCGGGTCGAGGGTCGCCCGGGTCGCGGAATCGATCGTCAGATACGAGAAGACCAGCGCCCGCATCGCCTCGACGGCGTAGGTGACCGGGTTGATCCGGGTCAGGATCTGCAGCCAGGTCGGGAGGTTGCCGATCGGGTACAGCGCTCCGGACAGGAACATCATCGGGGCCAGGGCCATCTGCACGAGCGGCATGGCGGCCTGGATCGTCTTGACCCGCGCCGCGAGCACCAGCCCGAGCGCGGTGATCGCGAACGAGGTCAGCAGCATCAGCCCGAACAGGCCGAGCAGCAGCACCGGCTGGTAGGGCACCCCGACCAGACCGCCGATGGCCAGGAGCACGATGCCCTGCAGGCTCGCCGTGGTCGCGCCGCCCAGGCACTTGCCGACGACGATCGCGCTGCGCCGGACCGGCGCGACCAGCATTTCCCGCAGGAAGCCGAACTCGCGGTCCCAGACGATCGAGATGCCCGAGAAGACCGCCGTGAACAGCACCGACAGGGCCACCACGCCCGGGAACAGGAAGGTCCGGTAGTCCACCCCGTTGGTGTGGGCCACCACCCGCGACAACCCGGTCCCCAGCACGAACAGGAACAGAAACGGCTGGATCAGGCCGGACACGATCCGGGTCCGGTCGCCCGCGAACCTCAACACCTCGCGCAGCCAGATCACCCGGACGGCCCGCACGTAGTGGGCCGGGCCGCCGCCGGCGAGCCGGACCGGCGCGACCGTCACCCGGTCCGACCGGGGCTCGAGGGAAGGCCGTGCCGCCGACGCCCCGGTTGTCGGTGCCCCGGAATCGGTGGTCGTGCCTTCGATGGTCATATCGGTAGCCGCCGTTCCGTCGGTGGTCGTTCCGTCGGTGGTCGTTCCCTCGGTCGCGGTCATCGTGGGCGTCGCATCCGGGGCGGCCCGGCGGGGACGGAGTCGGCATCGGAGATCGTCGACCCGGTCCGCGCGAAGAAGACGTCGTCCAAGGTGGGTCGCGTGACGCTGACCGAGGTGATCGGTACGCCGAGCTCCACGAGGAGCCGGGGCAGGAACCGTTCGCCGTCGACCACGTGGAACGTCAGCGCACCGTCGGCGCCGGTGGTCGCCTCGACGTCGAACCGGGTGCTCAGGGCGGTCGCCGCGGCGACCGGGTCGGTGGCCGTGAGTCGTACCCGGTCGGCCCCGACCGCGGCCTTCAGCGCGTCCGGGGTGTCGAGGGCGACGATGCGGCCCTGCGCCATGATCGCGATCCGGTCGCAGCGCTCGGCCTCGTCGAGGTAGTGGGTGGTGAGGAAGACGGTGATGCCTTCCGCCCGGCGCAGCTCGTCGACGTACTTCCAGACGGTGGCCCGGGACACCGGATCGAGCCCCACGGTCGGTTCGTCCAGGAAGAGGACCCGCGGTGAGTGCAGCAGGCCCCGGGCGATCTCCAGGCGCCGCTTCATCCCGCCGGAGAACGTGCCGACCTTGGAGTCGCGCCGGTCCGCGAGGCCGACCATCTCCAGCAGGCCCTGCGCCCGGGCGACCGCATCGCGCTTCGGGACGCCGTACAGGTCGGCGTGGAAGCGCAGGTTCTGCGCGGCGGTCAGGTAGTCGTCGAGCGTCGTCTCCTGGAAGACCAGACCGATCGACCGGCGGACGGCGTTCCGCTCCCGCAGCACGTCATGGCCGGCGACGACGGCCGCGCCGCCGGTCGGCTCGACGATCGTGCAGAGAATCTTGATCGTCGTGGATTTGCCGGCCCCGTTGGGGCCGAGGAAGCCGAACGTCTCGCCCATCTGGACGTCCAGGTCGATGCCGGCCACCGCGTCGAGGTTCCCGTACCGCTTGCGCAGGCCCCGCAGCGAGACCGCGGCGTCGCGGTCCGGGGGGCTTCCGGGCCGGGGACCGCCCGGGTCGTGGGGGCTCACTTCGCTTGTCTCCACCGCCACCAAACAGCCCTCCCAGGCTTATTGAACACCGTTAAGGAGAGACTGTACCGCGCCGCGCGGCCACGCCGGGCGCACCACTGGTCACCCGACGTTTCGTCCGGCCGAACCCGGCCCGCCCGGTACCGGGTGGCCGCGACCGGCGGAGCCCCGCCAGCGGAGCCTCCCGCCGGCGGGAGGATCAGAACGCGTGCCGGCGGCCCGCGACGTACGCCACGTCGTCGGAGTCGACGATCTCGCGACCCAGCGGCATCAGCGAGACCGGGATCAACTTGAAGTTCGCGAGGCCGAGCGGGATCCCGATGATCGTCAGGCAGAGCGCGACGCCGGTGGTCAGGTGACCGAGCGCCAGCCACCATCCGAACAGGATGAGCCACAGCACGTTCCCGACCAGCGAGGCCGCGCCCGCGCCGGGCCGGTCGATCAACGTGCGGCCGAACGGCCAGAGCGTGAAGTTCGCCATTCGCAGGGCCGCGATGCCGAACGGGATCGTGATGATCAGGATGAAGCAGATCAACGCGACCACGGCGTAGGCGATGGCGAGCCACAGCCCGCACAGCACCAGCCAGATGATGTTGAGTAGCACCCGCATCGGCCACGTCCCTTCGCCTCGCGACCGGGCGTGCCCGATCCGGCTCGCCGTGAAACGAACCCGGCCGGGCCGGTCACCCGCCGGTCGCCGCTCCGGCTCGCCCGGGACGGCGAATACTGGAGGGGCGGTCGGCCCCGGCGCAGCCGACCCAGGTGCGGGCGGGAGGCTCGGGCGGGAGGTGCGGATGACCGGAATGACAGGCATCGGGGCGTTGGGCACCGGGGCGGTGGAACTGGCCGTGCTCCTGCCCGCCTGGGCCTGGCCGGCGCCGGGTCCGGGCGGCGCCGCACCCGCCACCACCACGTCGAACAGCACCACGTCGAACAGCACCGAGTCGAACAGCACCGAGTCGGCCGCTCCGCCGGGCCCGCTTTCGGCCGGCCCGAGTGTCCGGCTGGTCGGCCCGATCTCGGTCGCACTCGATCGGTCCGGGGCCGCTCGGGGACCGCTGGCCGGACTGCGGCTCGCGGCCAAGGAGAACGTGGCGGTCGCGGGCCTCCCCTTGCGGGCCGGCGCGGCCGCCCGGGACGGCGTCGCGCCCGAGGCGACGGACGCGCCGATCGTCGCGGCGCTGCTCGCGGCCGGTGCGCGCCTGGTCGGAACCACCCGCATGCACGAGCTCGCGTTCGGGGTGACCGGGCTGAACGCCGGCGCCGGTACGGTCGCCCATCCGGTGGATCCCGGCCGGATCCCGGGCGGATCGAGCTCCGGTTCCGCGGTGGCGGTGGCCACCGACCTCGCCGACGTCGCCCTGGCCACCGACACCGGTGGGTCGGCCCGGATCCCGGCCGCGCTGGTCGGGGTGGTCGGATTCAAGGCCAGTCGGGCCCTGCCGGTCGACGGGGTGCTGCCGCTCGCCCCCACGCTGGACCATCTCGGCTGGTGCACCCGCGATGTCGCGACCGCGGTCCGGGTCGCGGCGGCCCTCGGCCTGACCGGGGACGCCGGCCCGGCGGCCGGTGCGACCAAACCCGGCGCGACCAAACCCGGCGCGGCTGGGCGTCCCCCGCGGCTCGGGGTGCTGGCCGCCGCCCGCGACGTCGCCGAACCCGGCGTCCGCGCCCCGTTCGACCGGGCCGTCGCGGCCGCCGCCGCGGCCGGCGCCGAGCTCGTCGTGCTCGACTGGCCCCACCTCGACCTGGTTACCGCAGTCACGACCACGATCATGTTCGCGGAAGCCGCGCTCGAATTCGGTGGACCGGACCTGCCGTACGGCCCGGACGTCGCCGACCGGCTGCGTCAGGGGATGACCGTATCGGCCCGCGCCTACCTGGCCGCGCGCCGACTCGGTGACCGCTTGTCGTCCCGGTTCGATGCCCTGACCGCCGGTCTGGCCGGGGTCATCGCGCCGACCACCGGGATCACCGCACCGCCCTTCGACGCGGTCACGCGGCCCGGCGTCGGGCCGGCCCTGCTGCGGGTCACGCGGCTGGATGATCTGACCGGACGGCCCGCGCTGTCGCTGCCGCTGCCCGGCCCGGCCGGCCGGCTGCCGGTCGGGCTGCACGTGACCGGCCACACCGACGGTGAACTGCTCGCGACCGCCGGCTGGTTGGAACGGGTGGTGGCTTGAATCTTCCGGCCGACCGGCCGGGGCCGGCCTGGCGGCGTCGCCGGACCGAGAGTCGAGGCGAAGCGGATTCTCGGCATTTTCACATGAACCGTGGGCCACGATGCTCCCCACGACGTCCGGGCCGGGGCCCGGGACATGGGACGGACCGGGCGGAGGCGCGACAGGTGGTCGGCATCCGGCGGTGGACGGCCGCGGGCGTGGCTGCCGCGGGCGTGGCGTTCGCGTCGCTGGCCCTGCTGACCACGTTCACGAACCGGCCGTTCCACAGTGTCGATGAACGTCAGCACGTCGCGTACGCCCTCGAGGTCGCCCGCGGCCACCTACCCACGTTGTCGACGCCGGTCCGGCCCGACCTGCCGGGCATGGCCGGCCTCGCCGTCCGCTGCCCGACCCCGGCGCCCGACCTGAGCCCGCAACCCCGGCCGAGCGTGGCTCCGCCGTTGGCCCGCACGGTTGCCGACACCCGGGGCACCACCAGCCGCGCTGGCCCGGGCGCCGTCGGTGGGTCGCGGGCGGCCCGCGTCCGCCCGCCGCCCCGTCGACCGCCGACCGGATGCCCACGCCAGCTGGCGGCCAGCCTGGTCATTTACACCGCCAACCACCCGCCGCTGTTCTATGTCCTGGAGGCGGCGCCGCTGCGGCTCGGCGAGGCGGTCGGGGCACCGATCGGCGGCCTGATCGCGGCCCGGGTGGTGAACATCGCCGTCGGGGCGCTGGGTCTCGCCGCCGCAGCCGGTCTGGTGCTCCTGCTCGCCCCCCGGCGAGCGGACCTCGCGGTCGCGACCGCGGGTCTCGTCGGCCTGTGCGGTCTCTACGCCGACCTGGCCGGTCAGGTCTACAACGACGTGCTGGCGGTGGCCACGATCACCGCCGCGCTGGCCGCCGCCGTGGCCATCGCCATCCGGGGACCGTCGCCGGGCCGGCTGGTCCTGGTCTGCGCGGCGACCCTGACCGCCGCCGCCAGCCGGGCCTCGGGGCTGGAGGTCGCCGGGCTGATCGCGCCGGCCGTGGGTCTGACGGTCGGCTGGCACCGGGCCGCCCGGCGCGCGCCGGTCGCCGCCGCCGCGGCCGGGGCCGGCGCCGCGTTGCTGGTCGTCGGGACGGTCGCGGCCGGGATCGGCTGGTTCTACCTGCGCAACCTCTCGCTGTACGGGGACCTGACCGGCGCCGACGTGGTCAGCCGGATGTTCACCGTCCGGCCGGTTCCGTGGGCGACCGCCTTGGTCTCCGGACCGTTCTGGTCGGCGGTCTACCGGGGCTGCTTCGGCCGCCTGTCGCTGGTCACCGGCAACGCCCGGCTGGCCGCGCGGGCCGTCCTGCTGGCCGTGCCGACCGGGCTGGTCCTGGCCGCCGCGCGGGTCGGAACCCGCCGCGCCACCCGGGCGCGTGCAGCCCGGGAACGGCCGGGTGATGGGGCCGTCGTGGCCGGGCCGGGCGGCCCGCCCGTCGGGGGTCGGATCGTCGTCTGGACCCTGATCGGAGCCCACGTCGCGCTCGTCGTGGTCACGTTCCTCTGGTACGTCAACGACGGCGGCGCCGCCTTCACCCGGTATCTGTTCCCGGTGCTGCCGGAGGCGGCGCTGGTGTTCGCCACCGCGCTGGCGGCGTTCCCCGCCGCCCGGCTCGGCCTGCCCACGGCGGCCGCGCTCGGCACGCTGGCCTGGTGCGACCTGGTGATCATGGGCCGGGACATCGCCCGCGCCAACCCGGCCCTACGGCACCTGGGCACGCTGGCCCGGATCCGGACGGCGATGACCGACAACCACATCGGGCATCCGGCCACCGTCCTCGGCGTGCTACTGACCACGTTGGCCGTCGGGCTGCTGAGCCTGGCCGCGATCGGCGCCCGCCTGTCGTACGCCACCGTCCCCCAGTGGCGAATCGCCAGAGCGGTCGGCGCCGATTGACGAGGCGACGACGGTCGACCCGTTCACAGCTGGGCGCACTTGAGATTGACACTGAACATCACGTCGCAGAACGACTTCCGTTGGACCTTCCAGCCGGTGGAGGTGAGGGTCACGTCGACCGACGTCTCAAAAGTCGAGTAGCGAAGGCGCCCGGCTTCATTCTGCAGCTGCAGGATTTCGACCTGGGCGACCGCGTCGATGGGGCCCAGGAAGGACAGACTGTCGATTTTCTCGAGCCGGACACTGTGGACCTGTTCGGGGCTGGTCGTGAGCGCCTTGTTCATCAAGGTCCGCAACGTGTCGTCACCGTCGACCGCCGCGAGCGCCGCGTCCGGTGACGTACCGGTGAGGGCCTGACGCATCGCGGCCTCCACCGACCGCCGGGCGGCGGGTGCGTCAGCGGGGTCGGCCGCCGTACCGACCTCGAGGCCGGCAGCGAAATGCGCGAGCTGCGCCGGCGAGCCACCCATGGTCGAGACCGACAATGCCACCCCGTTTTCGTTCCAGACGATCCCGTACGTGGGGGTCGAGGCACCGTACGAGGGCGCGTCAACTACCCGCAGGGCCGGCAAGCCGCGCACTTTCATCGACCCAACCGAGTGCGGACCGTACTTCTCGTCGGCAAAGCCACTTTCGATCCGACCTCTTTCCTGGGTCAGGTTGAGAAGAGTCTTGTCCCGCGAAAACCCGATCGTGTAAAGCGGCGGCGCATCGTCCTGCGGATCCCCCGGAGCAGGGGACCTTGTTCGGCCCGTTCCGTAGCGCAGTTCGACCGCGGGTGGCACCCGGGAGTTGGAGCTCGGCCGGGAGTTGAGAAACTGCGCCAGCAGCTGGACGCGGTGGATGCCGGGCGGCAGCCAGGTGACCGTCACCCCGTCGACGGCATCGAGAACCGGCGCGTCCGGCGGCGAAGGTTGCAGGACGGCCGGACTCGCGTTGGTGACGACTCGGGGCAACGTCACCACGCCCGCCACGACGACCGCGACGGCCAGTACCGAGGCGACGACGGCTTGCCGGCGACGTCGCCGACGATGGCGCGCCGCGATCACCCGCGCGGTCTCCGCCGACGGACGGACCCCTCGGGCGGCTTCGTGGAACGCCACCCGAAGTGCCTCTCCCGCCCGGTCCGGCTCCCTCGCAGACATCATCGGGTACCTCCCTCGCCCCGCGGCGCCGCCTCGTGGGCAGCGATGACCACGCGCATCCGTCGCAGCCCACGCGCCGCATGGGTCTTCACCGTGCCGGTGCTGCAGCCGAGAATGCCAGCGATCTGGGCCTCGGAAAGATCGTCGAAATAGCGAAGGACCAGGACCGCCCGTTGTCGGGGCGGCAACGCGCGCAGAGCGCCCAGCAGGCCGTCCCGCACCGGTATCCGCTCGACGTCGCCGTCGACAGCCGGCTCCCGCCATTTTTCCAACGGCTCTTCCCGGATCCGTCGGCGCCGCCAACGACCGCTCGCGGCGTTCACCAACGCCCGCCGCACGTAGGCGTCCGGGTCCTCGATCCCCCGCCAGTGCCGGTAGGCCCGCAGGAGCACGTCCTGTAAGAGGTCCTCGCCCAGGTCCCGGTCGCCGACCAGGAACACGGCCGTGCGCAGCAGCGACCCCTCCCGGTCGACCAGGAACCGCTCGAACGACCGGCCCGACCCCTGCGGCATGTGCACTCCCTCAGCTGCCTACACCCCTAAGACGCCGAGATCACCCGATCCGGAGGACACACCCCCGCAAATACCTCCACAGCGTCTCGAAGATCCGGACCCCGACCCTGCTCAGGTGGCCGGGACGGGGGTGCCCGCCTTGACGAGCGGAAGCGTCAGCGACGCCGATAGCGACACCCGGCCCCGCGAGTGCTGCGCCGCGTAGAGGGCCGTGCCGCCGACCACCTGGAAGACGAGGCGGCTGCTCGGGGTCACGTGCCAGGCGACGGCGGCCAGATCCAGGGTGGTCGTGTGCCGCTTCCCGTCGAGCGTGACCGGGATCGGGGACGCCTGGTTGCCGAGGACGAGGTGGCGGCCGGTGTCGACCACCTGCGCGTAGAGGACGGTGGCGGCCGGCGACGCGGAACCCTGGTAGCTGAGCGTCAGGTGGGGGGCGCCGACGATCTCGCTCGCCGCCGACGGCCCCGGCAGGGTGACCTGGAACGCCGAGCGGGCCGCGGCCGGGGCGGCGGCCGTCGCCGAGCCCGACGTGGCCCGCGGGTCGACGGCCAGGGTGCCCTGGCCCTTCGCCGCCAGCGATCCGCCCCCGGCCAGCGGGTACCCGTCGCCGCCGCGCCAGGTGCCGGTGTCATCGACGTACTCGAAGGCCGGACCCGTCGCGGTGCCGGTCTCGCCCTTGAGGTAGCGGGCCAGCCACGCGAGGGTGAGCTGCTGGGTGTGGTCGGCCGGGCCCGGGTTGGTCAGGCATTCGCCGTGGCCGCCGCAGAACCAGACCATCTTCACCGGTACCCGCCCGTCCAGCCCTTCGTAGTTCTCGATGCCCTGCTGGAGCGGGAACAAGGTGTCGACGGTGCCTTGGAAGATGAGCGTCGGGACGTGGACGTTCCGCAGCAGGGAGGCCGGCGTGTGGTCGGCATACCAGGTGAGGTCGGCCGCGGCCGGTTGGGCGCCGGTGCGGGCGGAGGCGCAGGCCGCGGCGACGTGGGCATCGACGCGGTTGTGCCCGGCGGTCGCCAGGCCGCACAGCAGGTTGCCCCAGCCGGCCTTGTCGGCGCCCAGCGGGTAGAGGCTGTCGACGAGCGAGTGCCAGGCGATCGTCGGGACGATGACGTCGACCCGCGGGTCGTTCGCCGCCGCGACGAACTGGATGCCGCCGCCGTAGCTGGCCCCGACCATCCCGACGCGGGGGTCGCCGGTCGCGTCGAGCTGGGCCTCGGGCTGGCCGGCCAGCCAGCTCAGCAGGGCCGAGACATCCCGGCCCTCGAACGGCGCGTAGTCGACGTCAGCCACGCCGCCCGAGCCGCCGAAGCCACGCGGGTCCCAGGTCACGACGTTGTAGCCGGCGGCCCGCAGCGGGCCGACGGACCCTCCCGACCCGTCGGTCTCGCCGGGCGCGCTCCAGCCCGGGCCGTCGAGCAGCGTCGGCGCGCGACCACCGCCGCGCAGGCCTTCGGCCGGGAAGAAGTGCGTGACGATCTGCGTGCCGTCGAAAGACCGGACCCGGGTCGACCGCTCGACCGCCAACGGCCCGGTGCCGGCCACCGCCGGGGCGACGCCCGCGCGGGGCTGCGCCGCCATCCCGCCCGACGAACCTCCTCCGCAGGCCGACAGCGCGACCGCCCCGGTGACGACGGAGGCCAGGAAAAGGTGAACCCGACGACGTCGACGCATCTGCCACTCCTGACGGCCGGCCCGGAGATGGGCAAACGGCGAAAATCAGGTTAACGATTTGCGCTGCCCGTCGCCCGCTGCCCGGTGACGTGAGGTCAGCCGGGGTCGCGGTTGTCCGCTTCCTGGCATCGCTCGCACAGGCATTCGCCCCATTCGGCGGCGCGCGCATCGTGCGGGGGAAAGGACATCGCCTTCCACTTCTCGTGCAGAACCTCGTCGGCCCGGGCGTTGCGCACGAGCGACTCGATGGAGGGGCGGTGGCGCTGGTTCGCCGACGGCGCCGCGTCGAGCCCGAGCGCCTCGGCGATCTCGTCCCAGCTCAGACCGCGCAGGCGCCCGGCCTTGCTGCTGGCCAGCCGGAACACCTGTCGCTCCTGCTGCTCCAGCTCCTGCCGGGCCCGACTGATCTGCCTCAGCGCGTCGAGGACATCGCCGGTCTCCGGCCGGGGCGGGTCGGCGTCGGACGCCCGGTGATCGGATCCGGCGCTGACGACCAGGGCCATCAGCTGGGCGGCGGGCAGGCGGGCGCCGTCCGGGTCGGCGGCCTGGCGCCGCTGGTCGGCGTCGCCGAAGCGGGCCTGCAGACGCAGCGCGGCTTCCGTCGTCTGCCGGTCGGCTTCGGCGGTGATCGTTGGGCGGCGGTCCGCGACGGTTGAGGGTGCGGTCGCGGACGGGCTGTTCTGGGAGGCCGGGGGCGGCCCGGCGATGTCGTCCGGCACGATTCCAATATCAACAGCGAATTGAGATACGTCAACGAGCGGATGATGTCGCCGGCCGGCGGTCCCGAAGGTGATGCCGGCCGCCGACTCACCCGCGCCGCGCGACCCTCTCGGCCCTGGCGTTGTCCCCGTGGCACAACCGATCCGGCCCGTCGGCGGCGCTGAGCGCCACGCCCACCGCCGCCCCGTCCGCCAGCGCCCCGTCCGCCAGCGCCCCGTCCGCCAGCGCCCCGTCCGCCAGCGGCCCCTCCGCCCCGGACTTCAGTCTGCGGGCGTTCGCCTCCATCGAGGCCGGGTCGGCGAATCCGCCCGCCGCCAGCGCCCGCCAGATCGCCGGGTTGGCCGACGAGGTCGTTCCCCTGGCTGCTGCTCGGCCCGGGGCACCTGCGCCGTCTCGCCCGGCCGCTCGACGTCCGCCCGGTCGGCGACCGGTTCGAGCTGACATTCGGCCAGCTGGACGACTGGGCCGCCGGCAACGCCCGCGGGCCAGCCGCGGCCGGACCCGTGCCGACGGCCGCCCGCGCCGCCCTGCGCGAGATCATCCCCACGATGCTGGAGGCCGACGGCCTGATGAGGGAGCGCCGTGCGCGGTCGTCGTGAGTTACCGGTCGCCGCCGCCCTGGTCCTGACGCTCGGGGTGGCGGCGGCCTGTTCGAAGTCGTCCCCCGGCCCCCCGGACGCCCACTGACTACAAGAGGGCGCTGGACCAGGTGTGCGCCGACGCGAACCGGCGGAGCGCGGGGCTGATCGAGCCGGCCAGTTACACCAACCTGCCGGCGGTGGCGCGCTACTCCGACCAGACGCTGGCGATTCTCGGGCGCGAGCAGGGTCGTCTGTCGGCCGTCAAACGCCCCCCGGGCACGAACGCCGCTCTGGTGCACTGGCTGACCCAGGTGGAGCGTCGCCGAGAGATCACCCAGAGCCTGGCCTGGGCCGCCCACGCCGGCGACAGCCTGGCCACCGGCTTCGAACTCGTCGAGCTGCGGCGGCCAGGAGCCGTGCCGACGAGCTGGCCGCCGGCCAGGGCCTGACCGCCCACCACGGGACCCGGGTCCCCGTCGGCCGGCCCGACCAGCGCGGCCGACCCCACGGCGACCTACCTGGCCGCGGCCAACTCCCTGTGCGCGACGACCGGCGACGCCATCTCCGGCCAGTCCCCGCCGACGACGCTGGCCGACCTGGCCACCTACCTGGGCACCGCCGACCGGCAGGACCAGGCTCTCGCCACCGCACTCGGCGGGCTGACGCCCCCACCGTCGCTGAAGGGGGCGGCGGCGACCCTGGCCCGGGAACGGACCGCGCTCATCGGCCTGCTGGGCCGCGCCCGGACGGCGGCCGCCGCCGGTGACCGCCCCGCGGTGGACTCGCTGCTCGGCCAGATCAAGACGGCCTCGGCCCGCTACAGCCAACAGGCGGACGCCGTCGGCCTGACCGCCTGCGGCGACGGCCACTGACGGTCGGCAAACCGGGCTCCGGCCAGCCGACCGCCGAGGCTTCGGCGGACGAAGTCCTGACGGCGGTCGCCGCGCGGCTGGAAATTCCAGCCGGCTCGCTGCGGTTGCAGCGCACCCGGGTCGCCGCGATCCTGGCCAGCGCTGGGTGGACGCCGGACGCGCTCCGCCAACACCTGCTTGAGGAGCTTCCCTTCCCGATCCGCCACCCGCCGGCGCCAATCGGCCGGCGCCTGGATCCGGCGACGCTGCCTGCCAGTCCGGCGGGCTGCCCGTGCCGGATCTGCCGTCGCGCCGTCGCCGCACGTTGCCGGACGGCCGAGCGACACGCGGCGGCGTCCGACCGGGTGCAATCGCGGCAGTGCGAGCCGCGCCGTCCGATGGATCGTGCCCGGCTGGCGGCTCGGGTCGCCGGTGGGGTGGCCGGCGACGGCCACGAAGCGCCGCTGGCGGCACTCGCCGCCGCGTTGGGTCCCAAGCGTCATACGGCCGTGTTGCGACGTCTCTCGCCGTTCCCGGGGCGGCCGGTCGACGACCCGATCACCGCCGCCGCGGTGCGTCCGCTGTTGGCCGCACGCGCCCGGACGTGCGGCTGGGATGCCGATGTCCTGGCCGCGGCCGTCCTGGGTGAAGACGCCCACGACCGGGCAGGAGCGGTGGGGTGATCGATTGGGGGCCAGGCGGTCTGTCCGGCTCAGCGATGGCACTTCCACACCGGCGCGTTCGGCCTCACGTTCGGGCCGGCTTTCGCGTCCGGCCTCGCGATCGGGCTCGCGGACGGCTCATTGGGGCGCCGGCCAACCTCACGGCGGCCAGTCCGCAGTCGGTCTTTTGCCCAGGAGCGCGCGACGTTCCTCTCCATAACGCTCGTGGGCGGCCTCAGGATCGGCCTCACGTTGGGGCTCTCGGTCGACCTCATGCGCGGGGTGGGGGCGGCGACTTTCACAATCGGCCTCATGCTCGGACTCGGAGGCGCGTTGAACCGTCCCGGGTCTATGCCGGCTTCTTAATGGCGGCGTTACCGGTTGGTGAGCCGGCCTGGTGAGCGTAGTAGGCCTGATCGGTTTCTTCGGGGGGCGGGGAGGTTGTGGAGGCGGTGGTTGTACCAGTCGACGTAGGTCATGGTGATCGTTTCGACGTCGGTGAGGGTGCGTAGCGGTCCAGTGCGTGATCCAGATGACCCAGTCTGACGAGTCGCTATCGGTCCAACGGGAGATCACCGGACAGTCGAATGCAGTACAGCATCGCCTGTTTGGGCGTTAAATGCGGAATTGTCCGCGCAGGAAAAGAGAAATGCGAGAACGGTGTTTCATACAGCGAACAGGGTGCGGGAGCCGGACGGATCTGTAGATCGGGATCGGACAATAATGGTGTCATGACCATAGGTGTACGCAGGTCGATGTGTATCGCCCGGGCCGTGTGGGTGACGGCGGCTGTCGTGACCCTACTGACCTCCTGCGCAAACCCTCGAATAGCCGCAGGCAAAGGACAACCAAGATCGCGGCCGACTTCAACCGTCGCTGCCCGCCCTACCGACCGACCCACTCCTCGTCGCACCGCCACCGGAGATCCCGGCATCCTCCCCCTTCCAGTCAGGAACACCACACTGAACGGATTTGCCCACGCTCAGCCCCCCACTCCCGCCATCGTTCCTGTCCCTCCGGCGGCTGGGCCGCCGCCCCCTACCTCCGCCGTTCCCCCAATTCCGCCGGGAAGCATCAGGCACTGGAGTTCGGCGACTCCGTTGCCATGAGGGAGGGTCAGGGACGCATGTCGACGCGCAGGGTCGCGGGGTCGTCGTTCAGGATGACGATGGGGGCGCCGTTGTCCTGCCGCCAGTCAGTCGGTAGCAGGAACCAGCGTTTCCCGCCATAGAACAAGAAGTGCAGGCCTATGTAGCGAAACCGCCAGTCACCCACGCCGCCGGGCAGCGCGGCAACCGCGATCCCGTACCCGTCAGCTGCAGCCGCTGTTTGGTGTAGACGATTGCCTCGGGGCTGGCAGGAATCGTGCGGGCGATGCTGTCGGTGAGAGTGGCGCCTTGCCGGGCAGCTTTGACGGTGAATCCCCAGAAAAGCGCGATTAGAACCAGCGCGCCGGCCACCATCCGACGGCCGGTCGCCATCGGCTCGCTCATCAGCGTGATGGGCGGCCGACCGCGGTGTCGCCGCCCGTGGCGAAGTTGCCGCCACCGGCGAAGCCGTTGCTGCTCCGCCAGGTAGACGGAGTACTCGATCAGGACTGCGCCGAACCCAAGCGTGATCGCTGCGTCCCGCTCGGACACGACGACCACGGCGGAACCGCCGGGTAGCCGACCCAACCCGTCGAGACCCCCCACGAGCAGGACAACCGCCAACCCCGCGACGACTGGAGCAGCAGCGCGACACCACAAGAGCTGTGCGGTGTCAGTCGCCGGAGCCCCCACATGACCGCCACATGCGCGGCAAATCCCACCAAGACCAACAGCGCCAGCACGGCGAGGGGATCGAAGACGACACGGGCGCTGCGCAGAACAAAGTCCGGCACCGAGTAACCCAGCAGGCTTACCTCGAGACCGCCTTACAAATTACCTGAGCGCGTACATACCCGAAATAGTATAGCAACGCGGGAAGTACCGGCACCGCCGCGAGCGCCACGAGTTCCACCACACGTCGCCACGACGCTGGCTGCGCAGACTCACCCACGGTGTCCCACCCCCGTTGTCCGTTCGTAAGACGACACTGCCCTACGCTGGAAGGGAAACAATCAGACAATCAGAGGGGTGCTCCCTGCCCGGCGAGACTGTCGTCGGGCGTCAGGGCCGCCGCGTCCGCCCGCGTTCTTGGAGCCGCTACCGGGTCGCCGCGACACCCGGCCGCGACGACGACCTCACCCGAGTCATCGCCTCCCCCATCTCGCTGACCGCTCCCGTGAGGAAACAGGTTGGTTCGGAGGCTCGCTCCCGCCAGGTCGGCGTCCGTGAGGTTCCCTTGCTACCCCCCCCGACGATTACGGAACGCGGCCTGCGACGATCATGGCGCATCGGGGTATCGCGCCCGCTGGTGGATCTCCGCGTCAGGTCGGTTGGTGAAGATCGGAGCCCGAGGGTTCCGGCCAAAGGGAGAAAACGGTTGTGCAGCAGGAAACCAAAGCTGAAGACAGCAACGTAAACACCGTCAGTGCGGCTGATGGCAGCACCGTGAGGAACACAAACAAGCAGCGGACGGTGCAGATCGGCTCGATTCACATCGGAGCGAAAGGTCTACTCGGTGGGGTGGCGCTACTGCTGTCGCTGACCGGAGTGGGCACGGCGGCCGTAATCGTCGTACCTGGGTCCCACCCCACCCCCACCCGTGTCCCCCCTGCACGAACCGCGGCGACTAGCCAGGTGATAGGGACCTGGCGACATGGCGGGGGTGACGTGTCCAACGGACCCCTCGTTGTCCACGAAGATCCGACGATCTTGATGATCGCCGCCAACGGCACCTTCAGCCTGACCAGCGCGATCTCCACGAATTTCGGAGGCGGCCCCACCCAGCTGGGTCAGGGCCCGCAGAGCCGATGCACCGGCTCGATCGCGACGGCCGATGATCACTTCACCGTTGACCCAACCGGCGGCGGAGCCGCGTGCGAAAATCTCACGGCGACGCTTTCCACCGACAGGCGGACGCTGACCCTAGTCGATCAGAGCGGTCAGTCGATGTCTTTCTCTAGGGAAGATTAAAAACTACTTTCGGATTGTTGAGCACGCCGACTTTCCGACACGTTTCTCCAACACTGACCCCCGTATCAGGGTGCCTCGACAGGGATCTAATTGATCTTGTCGGGAAGTGATCGATTCTCGGGGGCCAGATCAACCGTTCGGGCTGGATGCGATCGAACCGTCTGGATTGAGACCAAACCTTCGGAACTGGTCCGCCTCTAGCACGGCAATGACAGTGGCCGGCGTGTGATCCTCGCTCGGAAGACCGCGCGGCGCCTTGCGGAACCGATCGCCAGGTGGCCCTCGCACCCCACGCGGCCCGAAACTCCGGGATGATCGATACCTCATTTGCCTCTTTGCTGAGGCTGCGTCGCGCCCGAGACCGTCCGCCGGCTGTCGGGTCCGGCGGCGGCACAGCTCGCACCGCGTCCGCCATTACCACCACGGACGACATCTCTACGCAGCCGGGCGATCCGACACGCAAGTCGAGGCGACAGAAGGATCACTGTCACTGCCGTACTAGGGTCCGCCCGCCTCTGGCAAGCAGGTCGGCCAGCTGGTACGCGGCCGAGTCGTCGGCGTTGGCGAGGGTCCGCATGATCTGGAGGGCTTCGTCGAGGTCGCCGCGTTCGGCAAGCAGGTCAGCGAGCCGCTGGGCGGCGGGCCGATTGTCTGCGTCGACGCGAGTCTGCAAGACCCGGAGGGCGTTATCGAGGTCGCCGCGTTCGGCGAGTAGGTCAGCGAGCCGCTGGGCGGCGGGCCGGTTGTCGGCGTCGACGCGAGTCTGCAGGACCCGGGCGGCTTCGTCGAGGTTCCCTCGTTTGGCGAGCAGCACGATCAACCGTCCAGCCGCCCGGTCGTCGCCGGCATCGGCGCGAGCCCGGAGGATCTCGACGGCGTCGTCGAGGTCGCCGCGTTCGGCGAGCAGGTCAGCGAGCCGCTCAGCGACCCAGCCGTCGGCGTCGGCGTCAGCGCGGGCTCGTAGTTCGTCGAGAGCTCCGCGTTGGGCGAGCAGGAAGATCAATCGGTCGGCCGCCCGGTCGTCGTCGTTGGCGCAAGCCTGCAAGATCCGCAGGGCGTCGTCGAGGTCGCCGCGTTTGGCGAGCCGCTTGGCGGCCTGGTCGTCGCCGGCGTCAGCGACTGGGCGGTACAGATGAATGACGTAGAGGGTGATCATACGTACGTCGGCGCTGCCACCGAGGCGGCGGCGGTCATCGAGGTTGGTGATGTGGTCGAGGGCGGCGTCCCAATCCGCCGGCGGGCATGCGCGCGGTGCGGCGGGTGTGAGTGGCGTGTTGGAGGAGGTAGTCGGCAGGGGTGTAGCCGACCGTGCGACTCATCCCGGCCGCGGCCGGAGCTTGCCGCCGTCCGACTCGGGTGGACGTGGATGTAGCTGGGCGCCGACCGCGCCGATTTTCGATGGGGGCAACGTCGTACGCCGGGCGCGCTACCACGCTCGCCGCCACACCCATGCTCTATGTCGAAGATTCTCAGATGCGTATCGTGACCGACCGACCCGTCTGGGTCACGAGTCGGGGGATCTCATGCTGAACGTTCGCACGGCCGGTGCCGTACTTGTTGCGTCCGTCATTGTGTTCGGGGCCGCTGGTTGCGAGGCGTCAAGCCCGCATCCGGCACCGTCAGCGACCACCACGTCGGAAACGCCAACCGTCGCGCCTACGACCCTGGCGCCGACGACTCCACCGCCCACCACACCACCGCCCACGACATCGCCACCGGTGACGCCGGCACCCGTACACACGGTCGACCCGACGACGCCGCCACCGGCCCCGGCCTACGTCGCTCCCGTCACCCATCGCGCCGTCGCCCCGGCGCCGGTCCGGACCTATGCACCACCCCCGCCACCTCCCGCCCCAGCGCCCACGCATGCCGCGGCGGCGGCCTGTCATCCGCTGACCAATGGCGGCAACTGCTACGAGCCGGGCGAGTTCTGCCGCAACGTCGACCACGGCGCGAGCGGCGTAGCCGGCGACGGCAAGGCGATCACGTGCGCGAACAACAACGGCTGGCGCTGGGAGCCGGCGTAGGCGGAAGCTCGGTCCGGAGCGGCGCTGGCGGATCCAGGGGAGCCAAGCAGCTAGATCAACTTGGTCACGTTTTGGGCACGATCAACGACCGCGACTGGGGATCAACGGACGTGAACTGACACTGCGGTACCGGCACCGAAACATGAAAAAGCCTTGTCCCCGAACGGTTCTCGGGGGACAAGGCGGTGGTGGCGGGTGTTGGGTTCGAACCAACGTAGGCTATGCCGGCGATTTTACAGACCGCTCCCTTTGGCCGCTCGGGCAACCCGCCTCGTGCGAGGTCAGCATACCGG
>JAMFSN010000138.1 GCA_026225295.1 Frankia alni | reverse complement strand
GGTTCGGGTTGACCGATGGTCATCCGCGGACGTTGGAGGAGGTCGGGCGGGAGTTCGGGGTGACCCGGGAACGGATCCGCCAGATCGAGTCGAAGACGTTGTCGAAGCTGCGCCATCCGTCCCGGTCGCAGAAGCTGCGCGACTACCTGGAGTAGCCGCCGTCGGCCGCCCCGCGTCGGTCTCGTCCGGGCTGGGCCGGGATTCGTAGTCGGCGGCGTCAGTCGGCGCTGGGGCCTTCGTTGACGATGTCACGTGGGGTCCAAGCCGCCACCCAACTCGGCCACCGCCATGCCTCACGCCAGACTGTGCGTCGCGAGCTACTAACGTAGAGTGACGAGATGTTGGAAAGTGTCCCGGCGGCCGGCCCCGGCCCCGGCGACGGCTCCGCCTCCCCGCCTCGCGCGGGCCAACGGGTCCGGACGCCGGTCGGGTCGCGTCCGGTGGTCGGCGCGCTGGCCCGGGGGCTCGGGGAACTGCTGATCACGGCCGGGTTCGTGGTCCTGCTGTTCATCGCCTACGAGCTGTGGGTCACCGACATTTTCGCGGCCCGCGACCAGCACCGGCTGCACACCGCGATCGAACGCACGTGGTCGCGCCCGGCGGTCGCGGCGCCCCGGACGGCGCCCCGGGCGGCGGTTCCGGTGCCCGTCCCCGTCGCCCGGCCCGGCGACGGGTTCGCCATCCTGCGGATCCCGCGGTTCGGCTCCGGCTACGCCCCGGTGATCGTCGAAGGCGTCACGACCGACGATCTGCGGAAGGGGCCCGGCCACTACCCGGGGACGGCCCTGCCCGGGGCGGTCGGCAACTTCGTGGTCTCCGGCCATCGGACGACCTACCTGCATCCCTTCGGGGACCTCGACCGGCTGCGGACCGGTGATCCGATCGTGGTCGAGGTCGCGGACCGCTACTACACCTACCGGGTCACCCGGTCGGAGGTGGTGGCCCCGAACGACCTCGCGGTGATCGCGCCGGTGCCGGACCGGCCGGGGGTCCGCCCCACGGGTGCGATGCTCACGTTCACCACGTGCAATCCGAAGTATTCGGCGAGCACTCGACTCGTGGTGCACGCACAGTTGCGCGCCACAACGATGAAATCACGGGGCCTGGCGGTCGCCGTCGGGGCGGGCTGACCGGCGTGTACGGGTGGCTCTGGCGACAGCTCCCGGGGGGTCCCGCTTGGCGGACCTTTCTCGCGTTTGTCCTGTTCGTGGCGGTCACGGTCGTCCTGCTGTTTGTTGTTTTCCCGGCCGCCGAGCCCCATCTGCCATTCGCCCACGTGACCGTCGACCAGCCTTCCGCGCCCACCTGAGCGGCGGTCGGAACGGGGTTTTCCGGGGCCCCGGTCCGTGTCACGCGCAGCGCCACAGGGACTACTCTGCGACGTAGTACTTGGGGGAAGTGCGCTGTTTGGGAGAGCCGTGTCGACTGTGGTGACCGTTCGTACCCGCCGATCCAACGTTCCGCCGAGGGCATTCGTCGGTCCCGACGGGCCGGCCCGGGCCGTTGTCACCGGGCTGGCCACGGCATATCTGTTACTGACGGTGCCGGGGGCACGCGGCTTCGCCCGTAACTCCCTGTATCTGCCGCACGCCGCCGACCGGGGGTTGCTGATGGCCGTCCTCGGCGCCGCGGCCGGGCTGGCCGGGCGGTTCGCGGCCCGCGGTGGCCCCGATCGGTGGCCGTGCGCCCTGCTGGCCGGCGCGTTGGCCACGACCGGCCTGACCTGCGCAGTTGTCGCTGTCGAGTCGGTTCCGACGGTGGTCCTGGCGGTCGGTTGGGCGGCTCTGCCGGTGTGGCTGATCGTCGGCCTGCCCGAGCTGCTGCGATCGGGACACCGAGGGACCACACGGATCGACCGGACCGGGGTCGGGGTCATCGCGCTGGCCGGGTCGACGGCCGCCGCCGGGGTGGTCGGCCAGGGGTGGCCGGACGCCGGGGCGGCCGCCCCGATCGCCGGCCTGGCCCTCGACCTGGTCGCGCTGGGCGCAATCGCCGCGTTGATCGTCACCCGGGACCGCCGCCCGCCCGCCCGCTGGTGGCTCATCCTGGCCGGCGCGGGGTCACTGGCCGTTTCCGACGTCGTCCAGCAGCGGTCGCCGGCCGGCGGCGCGACGGAGGCGGCCGGCCTCGCCGTCGGCCTGTGGGCGCTGTCGGCCGCGCTTTTCGCGCTGGCCGCGTCCTGTCCCGACGGTGCCCGGCCGACCGCGACCGGGCGCCGCGGGCCGGACCGGTCGGACCAACCGGACCGGCGTCACCGGTCCCGGCCGTCGCACCGGGCCGACGCCGGGCGTCGGGCTCGTCCGGCCCGGCGGCCGGGAACCGTCCGGCGGTTGGCCGGTGGACCGGCCACCGTCGGCGGCCTGGCGCTGTCGGTGCTCGTCGGGGCGGCCGTCCGGGGCGGCCTGCCACCCCAGGTGGTCGCCCTGGCCTGCGCGGGAATCATCCTGTCGGCCGACCGGATCGTCGGGTCGATGCAGTGGTCCGGGGCCGAACCGGTCCCGCCGCCCCGACCGGACGACGTGACCGGCCTGGCCGACCGGCAGGCGTTCGGCGAGCAGACGGACCGGGCGCTGGCCGCCGACCGCACCGCGGCGGTCCTGTTGATCGGCCTGGACCGGTTACGCCATGTCAACGAAACTCTCGGCCACCAGACCGGCGACAACCTGCTGGGCGTGGTGGCGGAGCTGTTCGAGACGGTGCTGGGGCCCCGGGACCGCCTCGCGCGCATCGGCGGCGACACGTTCGCGGTGCTCATGCCGGGCGCCGGAGCGGACGCCGCGCACCGCACGGCCAGCCGGCTGCGCAGCACCCTGACCGCGCCCGTCCTGCTGGCCGGGCTGCCGGTCCAGGTCGACGCGAACATCGGCATCGCGCTGGCCCCGGACGACGGGCGAACCTCCATCGAGGTTCTGCGCCGTGCCGACACCGCGATGTCGGCCGCCAAGCGGAGCCGCAGCGGGCACCGTTTCTACGGCCCGGACTGTGCGATCACCAGCCGGGAGCGGCTCCGGGTGCGCGGCGAGCTGCGGGGCGCCCTGCGCGGCGGCCAGATCGTCCTGCGGTACCAACCCAAGTGCGATCTGGCCAGCGGCCGGGTCACCGGGGTGGAGGCGTTGGTCCGCTGGTCGCACCCCCACGACGGTCTGCGGGGGCCCGACACCTTCCTGCCCGAGATGGAGGACGCCGGGCTCATGCCGGCGTTGACCCGTCACGTGCTGCGCGTCGCGTCGGCCGACTGCGCCCGCTGGCGGGCGGCCGGCGTGACGCTCCCCGTGGCGGTGAACGTGCCGGCCTCCGTGATCGTCGAGGAATCCCTGCCGGCCGACGTCATGGCCATCCTCGGCGAGGTCGGTCTGCCGCCCTCGGCGCTCCGGCTGGAGATCACCGAGGACAGCCTGCTGGCCCGGCGGGACAAGGCCGCCGGCACGATGACCGCGCTGCGGGCTCACGGCATCCGCATCAGCCTGGACGACTACGGCACGGGGTACTGCTCGCTGTCCTACCTGCGGGAGCTTCCGGTCGACGAGCTGAAGCTCGACCGGTCGTTCGTGTCCCACCTGCTCGACGAGGCCGGTACGGCGGAGATCGTCCGGTCCACGGTGCAGCTGGCCCACGCACTCAACCTGCGCATGGTGGCCGAGGGGGTCGAGAACGCGCGGACCTGGGCGGCGCTGTCGGCCTGGGGCTGCGATGAGGGCCAGGGGTACTTCATGGCCCGGCCGATGCCGGGCGACGAGGTGCTGCCGTTTCTGGCCGAGTGGGCCGGGCGCACCCGGCCGCCGGTCCGGCGGCCGGCGGTCACGTTCGTGGTCGCCACCGCCGGCTCGACCGGGCCGGCGACGATCACCCCGATCACCGTCCACCACCGGGCCCGGCCCAATCTGTGGTCGGCGGGTTCGCACGCCTCGTCGGCCCGGTGCTCCTCGACGCCCGCGCGGACGCGGTCGATCCGGACCTGACCGCGCGGGCGTCGGCCGGGGTCCGGTGCGGCCGGGTCGGTCATACGCGCACGGCGCCGGCCAGCAGCTCGAGGGGGCCCGCCAGCGCCGCCGCGAGGGCGTCGCGACAGTCCCGGAACCCCTCGAGGGGGCCGAGGTACGGGTCGGGCAGGTCGTCGGCGCCCGGGGCCGGCGGCGTGCCCAGTCCGCGTCGCCGCGCGGCGGCCCGGGCGAGCGCGGCGGCGGGCGTCGGCGCGGGCCCCGGAGCGGTCCGCCCGGT
>JAMFSN010000137.1 GCA_026225295.1 Frankia alni | reverse complement strand
CGTCACGTCCCGGCTCGACGCCCGCCGCCGACCGCAGGCTGGCGAGGCGGCCCAACAACCGGACCGTCAACGCATCGAGCCAGGCCCGGCCCCGGGCCACCGACCCCAGCAGAGTCAGACACGCATCGTCATCAAGATCGTCCACCGGCTGGCCACCATCGGCCGACCACGGCCCCGACGCCACCAGCTCCGCCAGCCCCACCCCACCAGACGGACCAGGCGGATCGGGCGGGTCGGGTTCATCCCACGGCTCGGGAGGATCGAGCCCGGCCACGGGCCGTGCGTGTCGGTCGTAACCAGTCAGTTCAACCAGGTCGAGGGGGTCGGTCACCTCCGGGTGGATGGTGTGGTGGTCGGAGTCAAGGGCCACTCGCGTCTCGAACATGTGTTCGATAGTATCGCGGTGTTGCCCACCACGCCAGCCGACCCCGACCACCCGAAAACGGGAGAACTGCACTACGTCAACGCCACGCCGATCAATCGCCATCAGCAACCGCTGGATAAACCAGTACCACCGTGGGCGGGTGGAGCTACTCGCCGAGCTCACCATCGCGCTGGAACGAGTGCCGACGAGCGGCGACGAAATCGTCTACGGCACCTGCCTGAGGACCACCCAGCGCCTCTGGGAGGCGCTGACCGATTCGGTATTCACCCACCGCTCATGGGGTACAACGTCTGCGTCGGATTGGTGAAGGGCCACTGCCACCTGGGTGCAGTTCGGGGTGACGATCGCTGACCCGGCCCAGATTGTCCGGGGATCCGAGCCCTACGAACGTCTCTCGCATTCGTGGCACACCCTCACTCCCTCACACCGGAATTCGCTACGAGCGTCGGGGTGACTGCGCTGATCAAACCTGGGAGCGATAGATGACTGAATTTCACCGGGGTGACCGGGTCACCTGGCAGAGCCACGGCTGCACCGCCGTCGGCGAGGTCCTGCGGAAAATCACCAGCGACACCGAAGCCGGCGGCCGGACTGTACGGGCCAGCCGGGACGAGCCGCAGCACCTGGTCCGCAGCGACCACGGCGGTGAGGCGGTCAACAAGCCCGACGTCCTGACTCCGGCGTCCCGAAGAAGGCCGGTCGTCCCGAAGACCGGTCGTCCCGAGGCCACTCACGGCGGAGCACCAGCCCTGAAGCACCCGGCCTCTGGACTCGACCCCGCCCCGGCGCCGTCTGAACGAGCGACGCCGGGGCGGGGCGAGGAACGCCCGGTGCGGGCCGGTCAGGCCGCGGCGGCCGCCGGCACCGGCTGGGAGGCCGTCCGCATCGTCGTGATGATGTAGTAGAAGCCCGCGCCGAGCACCGCGCCGATCACCCACGAGAACGGCGCCTCGGATTTGAACGTGTGCACCAGCGCGATCACCGCCGCGATCGCGGCCGCTGGCACGAACGCGCCGATCGCGTTCGGGTTGACCCCCCGGTCGTAGTAGTAGGTTCCGCCCGGGTCCGGCCGGTAGAGGTCGTCGGTGACGACCTGTTGGCGACGGGTGATGTAGTAGTCCAGCATCATGATCCCGAACAGGGGGCCGAGGAACGCGCCCAGCGCCCCCAGGAAGTAGTTGATGATGACCGGGGTCGAGTAGATCTTCCACGGCATGACGACCAGGGCCAGTCCGGCGGTGATGAATCCGCCCGTCCGGAACGACACCTTCCGGGGCCACAGGTTGGCGATGTCGAACGCCGGCGAGACGAAGTTGGCAACAACGTTGATGCCGATCGTGGCGATGGTGAACGTGATTGCGGCCAGGATGAGCACGGCCTTGTTGTTCACCTGGGCCACGAGCAGGACCGGGTCGGTGATCGCCTTGTGGTAGACAGCCAGGCTGCCGGCGGTGACCGTGACCGAGACCAGCGCGAAGGCCGAGAAGTTCACCGGCAGCCCCCAGAAGTTTCCGATCCGGACGGACCGCACGTCCGGCGCGAAACGCGAGAAGTCACAGAAGTTGAGCAGCAGCGCCGAGAAGTAGGACAAGGTGAGCGCAATCGCCGAGAAAAACTCGAGGACGGCGTGCCCGGTCGACACGTGGACGTCGCTGATCCGCCACCGCAGGTGTCCGTGGGCGGCGATGATGATTGCCACGGTCAGGCCGATCATCACCACCCAGATCACCGGACCGGCCCAGTCGGCGAAGCGGCGCACCGTGTTCATCCCGCGCTGGAAGAGGGCCAACTGCAAGAGCCAGAGCACAAAGAAACAGATGTAGCCGAATGCCGAGAGCCCCAGGAAACTGTGTTCGGTGAGGCCCTTGATGGCGGACGGGAACATCGCCAGGCCGAGCACCTGGAGCGCCACCGACGCCAGGTAGGTCTGGATTCCGTAGAACGCGATACCGATGACCGCGCGGACGAGCGCCGGGATGTTCGCGCCGAACAAGCCGAAGCTCAGCCGGGCCAGCACCGGGTAGGGAACGCCGGTGCTGGTGCCGGCCTTCCCCATCAGGTTCATTCCGACGAAGACCAGCAGAATCCCGATGATCAGCGCGACGAAGACCTGCCAGGCGGCCAGACCGAGGAAGAACAGCCCAGCGGCAAAGGTGTAACCACCGATGCTGTGGACGTCCGACATCCACATGGCGACGAGGCTGTAGGCGGTGTAGGGGCGCTCTGTGGCCGGAGCGAGGTCCGCGTTCCACAAACGGTTCGAGTCGATTCCCTCCGGCGCGCTACCGCCGGCTCTCTCCATCTCCGAGGTGCTCATCGTGCCTCCGTCGCCGTCAACCGATCGGATACCGGGCCGGACTTTAGATAACCGCGGTTTCGATCGACGACGTGCGGGTGTTTCCGAGCGGTAGCGAAACAAGCGGGCTGACCGGCCGGGGGCGGCGGGCTAGAACTCGCGCCCGACCAGGCCGTGGTCGTAGGCGGCGATGACGGCGGCGGCCCGGTCGCGCAGGTTCAGCTTGGCGAACAGGTGATTGACGTGGGTTTTTACCGTGCCCTCGCCGACCCGCAGAGCCAGCGCAATCTCGGCGTTGGTCCGACCGCGGCCGATCAGCCCCAGCACCTGGCGTTCACGCTCGGTCAGGACGTCGAGGGCGCCACGCCGGCCGGGCGGCGCGGACGGTGCTCCCCGGTACACGGCCAGCACCCGGCTGGTCACCGCGGGGTCGAGCCAGGCGCCGCCCCCGGCGACCACCCGGACCGCCCGTTGCAGTTCTTCGGCCGGGACCCCCTTGAGGACGAAACCGGCCGCGCCGGCCCGGAGCATGCCGGCCAGCGCCTCGTCGTCGTCGAAGGTCGTGAGGGCCAGCACCGGGGTCGCCGGTCGTTCGGCCCGCAGTCGGGCGGTGGCCGCCACGCCGTCCAGCAACCGCATCCGGACGTCCATGAGCACGACGTCGGGATCGCACTCGAGCGCCGCGGGCAGCGCTCCGCTGCCGTCGTCGCACTCCCCCACGATCTGGAAACCGAACCGTTCGCGCAGGATGCCGCGCAACCCGGCCCGGACCAGATCCTGGTCGTCGACCAGCAGAATCCGGATCATGGTCGGATCGCCCCCGACCCCGGCACCGACCCGGGTCCCGGCACCGACCCTGGCCCTGGCACCGGTTCCGGCCTCGGCTCCGGCCCGGGCCCGCCCGGGAGCGACGCCCGCACCAGCCAGCCGCTGCCGCCCGGGCCGGCGGAGCAGGTGCCGCTGACCGCCTCGGCCCGGGCCCGCATGGTGGCCAGGCCCATCCCCGATCCGTGGCCCGGCGCCCCGGCGCTGTCGACCGACACCTCGACCCGGTCGGCCACGACACTCACCCGGACGGCCACGACCGCACCGACGGCGTGCTTGGCCGCATTGGTCAGCGCTTCCTGGGTCACCCGGTAAATCGTCGTCCCGGTCGTGGCGGGAACCCCGGTGAGGTCTCCGTCCACGGCCAGCGACACCGGGACGCCTGCCCCCCGCACCTGATCGACCAGGCCGGACAGGTCATCGAGACCGGGTACGGGGGGCGCCGGCCCTGAGCCGGCCCCGGCCCCGGAGCTCAGGCCCATGGTCGCCCGGACCTCGGCCAGGCTCTGCCGGCCGAGCCGCTCCGCCTCGACGAGGGCCCGGACCGCGTCGGCCGGATCGTGTTCGACGGCCAGCCGGGCACTCGACACGTGGAGCAGGGATACCGTCAGGCTGTGCGCGATGACGTCGTGCAGCTCCCGACCGATCCGGTCGCGCTCCTCGGCCCGGACCCGCTCGGCGAGGTCCGCCTGGGCGGCCCGCAGCTTCTCGACCAGCACCAGCTGGTGGCGGACGAGCGCGGCCGCCAGCGCGGTGAACGTGAGGCCCGACAGCCAGGCCGCCCAGCCCGGGTCGGGGTCGGTGACCAGCCACAGAAAGCCGTAGGTCGACACACCCAGGGCCCAGTAGATGGCGCCGATCCGCCGGCCGCCGACGAGCATGCACCAGGCGGCGAACACGCACAACGCGAACAGGCCCACGTCATGCGCATCGGTGTTGAACACCACGACGCCGGCCCCCGCGACGACGGCGTAGGCGAGCGGGAAACGGGGGCGGGCCAGGAAGAGGGGAACGCCCGCCGCGAGCGCGATGACCACGCCGACCGCCACCCGGAGCGGTTCGCCGGAGGAACTGGTGACCACGGCGACGACCAGGAAGGCGACCAGGGCGCCCAACCCCCAGCGACCAGCGCTGCGGGGCAGACGCACCGCTACCGGCGCGTCACCCACGGGCTCGCCGTCCGCTGGCCCGGCCTCACCGTCGCCCACCTCACCGATCGTGTCACAGCGCCGACCGGCGCAGGGCCAGCACCGACGCGGCCGCCGCCAGCCCGGCCACCACGAACAGCGAACCGGTGGCCGTCCCGACCCCGAGCCACGGGTCGCGGACCGCGTCGGTGACCCGGGTCAGCGGGAGGAATCCGGCGATGGCCCGCAGCGCCGAGCCCATGACGTTGGGCGGCGGACCACCCGCGCCGAGCAGGAACGAGGGGAAGAACAAGATGAGCCCGACGGCCTGGGCGGCCCGGGCCGACGGCAGCAGGGTTCCGAGCAGGACGCCGATGCTGACGAAGGCGACCGCGCCGGCGATCATCGCCAGCACCACCCGCGGCCAGTCGTGGACCGTCGGCACGCCGTACACCGGGGCGGCGACGGCCAGCAGGATCGCCGACGACGCGACGATGGCCACCAGTCCGACGACCAGCTGGGCGAGCGCGAACGACCAGCGCGGGAAGCCGGCCGCGGCGAACCGGCGCAGGACCCCGCGCTCCCGGTAGGACGCGAGGTGGACCGGCACCATGATCAGACCGGTCGCGGCAACGACCACCGTGAGGTAGGACGCCACGTACCAGTGCGACGGGTTGGCCCCGTCGAAGGCGGGATCGGGATCGGTACCGAACGAGCCCCCGATGATCAGCATCGTGACCACCGGGAAGACAAAGACAAAGGTCAGCGTCAAGGGATCACGCTTCATCAGGGTGAGTTCCGTCCGCACCAGGCGGCCGACCGCGCTGTTCATCGTTGGGCTCCACTCACCGGATGGGAGATCCGGGGCTGGACGGGACGGGGCTCGGGGACGGGCTCGGGGTCCGGTCGCCGCAGGAGGTCGAGCAGGGCGTCCTCGAGGTTCGGGACCTGGACGGACAGGTCGGGCGGCACCCAGCCGGAGCTGACCAGGGCGGCGCCGACGTGGGCGATGGCGGGCCGGTCCCCCCGGACCGTCACCTGGCCGGCCCGGTCGACCACCTCGTCCACGCCGGGGGCCCGCCGTAACCGGTCGAGCGTGCCCCCGGCGTCCGCCGCACCGCCGACCGCCGCACCGGGCGGCATTGTGAACCGGATGGTGACCTGGCGGCCGTACCGGTTGACCAGGTCGATCGGCGCCCCCGAATCCAGGACCCGACCGCCCCGCATGGCCACCACCCGGTCGCACAGAGCCTCGGCTTCGTCCAGCTCGTGCGTGACGAGCAGGACCGTCGTGCCGTCCCGGCGCAGCTGGTCGACGGCCGCCCACACGCTGCGCCGGGCCGCCGGGTCGAGGCCCTGGGTCAGTTCGTCGAGGATCACCAGGCGGGGCCGGTTCAGCAGGGCCAGGACGAGGAACAGCCGCTGCCGCTCGCCGCCGCTGAGCGCGGCGAACACCGAGCGGCGCCGGTCGGCCAGACCAAACTGTTCGAGCAGCTCCTCCCCGCCCCCGCCGCCGGTCGCGTCGAACAGGAAAACGGCCTCCCCGACCCGCAGCCGGTCGGGCAGCGCCGAATCCTGCAGCTGGCTGCCGAGCCGGGGCCGCAGCGCCTCGGCCTGGGTCGTCGGGTCGAGGCCGAGCACCCGCAGCGTGCCGGCGTCGGGTCGGCGCAACCCCTGGAGGCATTCGACGGTGGTCGTCTTGCCGGCCCCGTTGGCGCCGATCAGGCCGACGATCTCACCGGCCGCCACATCAAGATCCACATTGTCGACGACGACCCGTCCGCCGTAGCTCTTTCGCAGGCCACGGACCCGCACCACCTCGGTTTCGCTCATGTCGACCACTGTCGGGGGTCCGGGTGAAAAGAACATCAAGCGACGGGTGGACCGCCGTCTCCACCCGTCGGTAGAGATCCGACGCGGTCGGCGCCGGGGTCGGGAACCGGCCTGGGCGTCAGACGCCGAGGTACCGCAGGACGGCCAGGACCCGGCGATGGTCGGCCGCCGACACCGGCAGGGCCAGCTTGGTGAAGATGTTGGCCACGTGCTTCTCCACCGCCCGTTCGCTGACGAACAGGCGGGTGGCGATGGCGCCGTTCGAGCGGCCCTCGGCCATCAGGCCGAGCACCTCCCGTTCCCGGGGGCTCAGCGCCTCGATCGACATCCGGGTCGCGCTCGCCCCCATCAGCTGGCCGACCACCTCCGGGTCGAGGGCCGTGCCGCCGGCCGCCACCCGGTCCAGCGCGTCGGTGAAGTCCTTCACGTCGAGCACCCGTTCCTTGAGCAGGTAGCCGACCCCGGCCGAGTTGTGGGCCAGCAACCGGCTCGCGTACTGCGTCTCGACGTACTGCGAAAAGATGAGGACCCGCAGCTCCGGGTCGGCGGCCCGTAGTTCCACGACCGCCCGCAGGCCCTCGTCGGTGTGGGTCGGCGGCATCCGGATGTCGGAGATGACCACGTCCGGTCGGTGCTCGCGGACGACGACCCGCAGCGCGTCGCCGTCGGCGACGGCCGCCACCACCGCGTGGCCCTCGTCCTCCAGCAGAGCCACCAGCCCGGCCCGCAGAATGGCGGTGTCTTCCGCGATCACGATCCGCATCAGTCCTCCTGCCCGGCGGGTTCCTGGGTGGGAACGTCGATGATCACGGTGGTGGGTCCGCCGGGCGGGCTGCTGACGGCGAAGGATCCGTCGACGGTCCGGACCCGTTCGGCCAGGCCCCGCAGACCCGTCCCGCCGCCGTCCAGGGTGGCGCCCCCGATCCCGTCGTCGGTGAACGTGAGCCGCACGGTCGCTCCGTCGGTCACCACGCCGATCGACGCCGCGCTCGCCCGGCTGTGCTTACCCGCGTTGGTCACCAGTTCGGCCGCCGCGAAGTACAGCATGGTCTCCACCGGGGTCGCCGGCCGGGCCGGCAGCGACACCCGCACGGTGGTCGGGACCGGGGCCCGGGCGACCAGGGTGGCGAGCGCCGCTTCGAGCCCGGCGTCGAGGGCCGGCGGATGAATACCGCGCACCAGTTCGCGCAGGTCCACGATGATTGCCTTGGTCTCCTCGCGCGAGTCCCCGATCAGGACCCGGGCCCCGGTGGCATCGCCCCGGTCGAGCCGGGACTCGGCCCGACCGAGCCGCATGCCCAGCGCGACCAGCCGGGCCTGAGCCCCGTCGTGCAGGTCGCGCTCGACCCGCCGCAGGGTCAGCGCGGCCTCGTTGATGACGTGGGACCGGGTCTCCTCGAGCTCCCGGATCCGCCGGGAGCTGTCCGACGGGCCGAGCAGCCTCGGCAGCAGCCAGCGGTCGGGCCGGAGCGCGACGTGGGTGATCCACGGCGCGGCCAGCAGGAGCAGCAGGCCCACGCAGCTGAGAACCAGGGCCCGCGGCCCGGTGTCCAGCTCGAACCCGCCGATCTGGAAGCCACCCGCATGCGCGACCCCGTGGGCGTCGGTCGACGGTTCGGGATCGATGGTCCGCAGCGCCGGATAGGCCAGGAAGAACAGGCCGTAGACCCAGGGCCCCACTCCGAACATGAACTGCGCGATGCCGAGCGGGAACCGCAGGATCAGATAGGCGACCGCCCGCCAGGCGACCGGATCGCCCCAGTGGTAGGCGATGAAGCCGGCCAGGCCCGGTTGCCGCCGGGGCCGGACGGGCCTGGCGACCTCGATCAGCAGCAGCCGGCGAGCGACCTTCCGGTACAGGTGGCCGAGCCCCCGGTCGAACGCGAGCGCGAGCGGCAGCAGCGGAGCGAACACCACCACGGTCGACAGCAGGCCCAGGACGCCGGTCACGAGCACGGCGTAGAGCCCGACCCCGGCCAGCGGCAGGCTCAGCAGCGCGTAGAGGAATTCCCGCCGGGCGCGGACCAGAATCTCCTTCCGATACACGCGCCCGACGGTCATGACCGAACCTTTCGTTTGAGGACCCGGTGGCGCGGGCCGCGGTGGCCCGGCCGGGATCACGGGGTCGAGCGTCACACATCCCGACGCCTGATCGAAAACCACGCCCCGGCCATCAGCACCACCGTCCAGGCGACCAGGAGCCCGAGCCCCTGGGCCGGGGAGAAAACGTTGTCGGCATCGTGCCCGCTGCCCATGATCACAACGGTGTTGGCCGGCATCGCTCCGGACAGGTGCTCGCCGAGCGGGCCGGGCAGCAGGCTCAGCACCGCCGGGACGACGAACTGCCAGGCCAGCACGAGACTGATGCCTGCCGCCGGGTGCCGCACCAGGGTGCCCACCGCCAGTGCGATGAGCCCGGTCAGGGCCATGAAGACGCCGAACCCGACGACGGCCCGCAGGTCGGTCGGGTTGGTGATGGACGTCGACGCGTACTTCCCGGTGATCGCCGAGCCGATGAAGAAGCACGGCAGGGCGACGAGTTCCGCGACGGCGAAGATCAGCGCGGCGAAGACGGCCGCCTTGGCGGCCAGCACCGGGGTCCGGCGGGGGGCGGCCAGCATCGTGGAACGGATCATCCCGGTCGAGTACTCCGAGCTGATGAACAGGACCCCGAGGACGCACACCGCGACCTGGCCGAACGAGGCCGCGGGTTGGAAGATCAGCCCGACCGTGTCGGACCGGAACTGGGTCCGGGTGGCCGCGTCCAGGTGGGGCCACCGCGCGGTGAACAGCGAGGTGGCGATGGTGGTCAGGGCGAGCGAGGCGACCGCCATGGCCAGCAGGGACCAGGTCGTCGAGCGGACCGACCGGATCTTCGTCCATTCGCCCCGCAGCAGGTCGGCGCGGCCGGGTACGTGGGTCGGGCGGGCGGCCGGGGCGCGACCCTCCCTGGCGAGGGACGACGTGGCCAGGGACATGGGGCTGGCGGTGGACGTCGGGACGGCGGTGGTCACGGGGGAACCTTTCCGGAGGTCGGGGCGACGGAGGTCGGGGCGACGGTGGGCGGGACTCACTGGCCGGCGTACTCGACGGAGGCCGCGGTGACCCGCAGGAACGCCTCTTCGAGCAGGGCCGGACGGGCGATCGCCGGGGTCGCGGCGTAAATCCCGGGGTCGGTGTGACGGCGGATGAACTCGTCGGTCGGGCAGTCGGACAGCAACCGCCCCCGCCCGACAACCAGCAGGTGGTCGGCGGTCACAGCCATCTCGTTCATCAGGTGGGAGGACACCAGGACCGCGCGGCCCTCGGCCGCCAGTCGCTTCATCAGTCGCCGGATCCACAGGACACCCTCGGGGTCGAGCCCGTTGACCGGCTCGTCGAGGATCACCACCCCCGGGTCGCCCAGCAGCGCGGCGGCGATGCCGAGCCGCTGGGCCATCCCCAGGGAGTAGGTGCCGGCCCGACGGTGGGCCGCGCCCCGCAGGCCGACCAGGTCGATGACCTCGTCGACCCGTTCCGGGACCAGCGCGTGCGACTGGGCCAGGCACAGCAGGTGGTTGCGCCCGGACCGGCCCGGGTGGAAGGCCTTGGCCTCAAGCATCGCCCCGACCTGGGTGAGCGGTGCCGGGAGATCGGCGTACGGGACGCCGTTGATGGTCGCCGAGCCGGCGTCGGAACGTTCCAGCCCGAGCAGCAACCGCATGGTCGTCGATTTACCGGCCCCGTTCGGACCCAGGAAACCGGTCACCCGCCCGGGGCTGACGGTGAAGGTGAGCCCGTCGACGGCCACCGTGTCGCCGTACCGCTTGGTCAGGCCGGCCGCCGCGATGGTGTTGGAGGGTTCCCCGGTCACGGGAAAGCCTCCGCTGACGGGGAGCGGGAGCAGGCGGCCGTCCGGCGACCGCGGGTCGATACGGGGCAGCGCGTTGATCGAGGTCATGGTTCAAGACTGCCGGCCGCGGCCGGCCGCCACGAGGGCGCGAGCACCCGTCCTCAGGGTGGGGCCAGCACTACCTCGGCCCCGACCGGCGCGGTGATCCGACCGGAAGCCGGGTCATGAGCAGGTACTGGTAGTCGCAGACCGGGACCCGCTATTCGACCTCGCGCAGGATCCGCTCGACACTGCCCAGCCGATCGCTCAGCTCGGCCAGTTGCTTGTCCATTACGGTCAATTTCGCGGAGGTCTGGTACTGCGCGTCAGTGGCGTCGCCGGCCAGGTCGCGGTACCCCGCCTCCCGGCTCAGAGCGACCTTGGCCCGCGACCGGGCGACCAGGAACCACGCGAGCACCGCGAAGAACAGCAGGGACACCACCAGCGAGCCGAACGTCCAGACCATCCCGTCGACCGACCATCCGTGCGCATCGGAGGCCGCGTCCGCCAACGTCCCGGTCATCTCTGACTCCATTCATGGGTGGGCCGGCGGACGGCCCGATGGCCGTCGAATCCGGGTCAGTAGGTCGCGTGGTCAGTAGGTCAGGGTCCGGGACGCGTCGGCCAGGACCTCGGGGGTGAGGGTCACCGCGAACGGCGCGACCTCGTAGAACTTCATGGCCTTGCCGTCGGCCGACACCTCGAGGTGGGGCGTGACCAGCCCGACGGCTTCCAGCCGCCGCAGGTACACCTGGAGCAGGGGGCGGCTCATCCGCGGCTCGCGAGCCAGCTGGCTGACGTAGGCCCGCCCCTCGACCAGCGCCGCGATCGTCCGCGGGCGGTGCGGATTGGCGAGCACCGCCAGCAGGCGACAGAGCTCGTCGCCGGTGAGTTCCGGATCACCCATCGCACCTCCTTCGGCCTACCTGCAAAGATATTTTTGCACGTGCCAGATCGTCGCGTCAACTGAGGAGTTACCGAGGTGGCCGCGTAAGGCTTCTAGGCTGGGAGGACCGCCCTCGAACGGATGATCAGGAGCGCGAACGATGGAATCCCCGATCCGGTACGCACGCAACGGCGAGGTCTCGATCGCCTATGAGACCTTCGGTGACCTCGCCACCGGCGAGCCCCTGCTGCTCATCATGGGCCTGGACTTTCAGATGGTCTGGTGGCCGGACGCGTTCTGCCGGCAGCTCGTCGACAACGGCTTCGCCGTGGTCCGGTTCGACAACCGGGACACCGGCCTGTCGACCCACTTCGACGGCCGCGGCGAGAAGGGTTCCTGGCGGGAGAAACTCGGCCTCGACAAGCCGGTCTACTCCGGGCTGGACATGCTGGCCGACGCGGTGGCCGTCATGGACGCGGTCGGCTGGTCCGACGCGCACGTCGTGGGCGGCTCGATGGGCGCGCTGCTGGCCCAGGGTCTGGCCCTGGTCCACCCGGGCCGGGTCCGCTCGCTGACCAGCGCCATGGGCCTGCCCGTCGACGCCGGTTCGGCCCGCACGATGCTGTACATCGATCTCGGCGGCCTCTCGAAATTCCGGAAGATCGAGCCGGCCACCAACCGCGCCGAGGAGATCGAGAACCTGCTCGTCATCTACCGCGCGATCGCGTCCCCGGACTACCCCTTCCCCGAGAAGTGGGCCCGGGAGACCGCCGAAATCAGCTACGACCGGCACCCGCGCGACCCCGACGCGACCCAGCGTCAGCTGTCCGCCGCCCGGGACCAGAAGCTGCCCGATCTGTCCACCGTCACCGCCCCGACGCTGGTCATCGCCGGCGAGGCCGACCCGATCATCAAGGTCAAGGCGGCCCGGGACACCGCCAAGCGCATCCCGAACGCCACCCTGGTGACCTATCCGGGGATGGGCCACAACCTGCCCGAGGAGCTGTGGTCCGACATGATCGGGCACATCACCGCGCTGGCCGCTCTGGGCGAGCCGGAACCGGTCGCCGGCTGAGCGGCCGGCCCGCGCCGGGCTACTCGACGGTCCGGGCCAGGATGCCGAGGGTCGCCCGCAGCGCCGTCTCGGGGATCACCGGGAAGATTCCCAGCTCGCGGGCCTTCTGTGGGATCTGGCTCCAGTCGTAGTACGACGTCACCAGCGCGCCGGTCGCGCTGGGGGCCAGCCGGTAGCCGTACAGGTGCCCGATCGACGCCCGCTCGGCGGTGGAGATCGTCCACTCGATCAGCGCGTCCGGCTCGAGCTGGGTGATGTTCACAATGACGTCGTACTTGCCCATGGGCCGGTCGTTGAGCGCCTCACGGTCCATATGGACGATGAACGTGTCGCCGACCTTTTCGACCGGGTCGCCCTCGGCGGACTGCAACATGCCGGAGCTGTCGATCGTGACGTGCCCGGCCGGGTCGCTCAACACCGCGAACACCGTGGCCGGCGCAGCCGCGATCTCCCGCTGAACCTCAAATCGCTCGGTCGTCATGCCGGCCAGCGTCCCACGCCCCGGGGGCCGCCCGCGAACGAAGACGGCGCCCGTGGAGGGGCTCGCGCCGAGCGACGGGGTGGCGCCGTTACATGGGGTTGGAGGGCACGGTGAAATAGCCCAGGATGGCCGCGCCCTCGGCGGTCAGCTCCGGACCGGTGAAGCCCGACCGTTGGGCGGCGTCGAACCCGAGCGCCGGCGCCTTGCTGGTGGCCACCAGCAGGACGTAGATCCGGGTGGTGAGGCCCGAATATCCGCTGTAGCTGATGTTGTAGGGCGCGACCGTGAAGCAGTTCTGCGCGCTGAGGGTCAGCTCGATCCCGGGGTAGATGCGGCCGGTGCCCGGGTTGTGGGTGGGGGTCGAGTCCCTCGTCGCCGGGTCGGCCCAGGCCGCTCCGACGAGGCTCTGCCCGGCCGGTGGCCGACGGTTCAGTCGGCCGCCCAGGGCCAGCGACGGGTTCAGCGCCGGGTAGAGCGTGTACGACGCGGCTTCCAGCGTGCGACCGGTGACCCGGGCTCCGGGCTGCGCGACGACGGTCGCCCGGGTCCGCAGCGGCAAACTGTAGCAGCCCGGCGCGACCGTGGGGACGACGCCGGGCGGCGGGGGGCCGCCCGGCCCCGGTTGCGGTCCCGGACCGCCGACCGGACCGGGAGCGCCCGGCGGCGGTACCGGCCCGCCGGGTGGTCGCCCGACCCCGGCGCCGGAGTTGGCCCCGTAGCCCGGGGCCGGGCCGGTGGTTCCGCCGGGCGGGCTGGTACCGCCAGCGGGATTCCGCCCGGCGCCGCTCGCCGGACCACCCGAGCCGCCCGGAAGCACCACGGCGGCACCGGCCGCGACGATGCAGGCCGCCGCGACAATCCCGCCGACCGCCAACCGTCGGCGGCCGGTGAGCTGCCGGATCCGGACGATCACCCGCCGGACCGAGCGGTCGGCGGCCGGGCGCCCCGGCGGGACGATCCCCGGAGCCGCGGCGGCCCAGGACGGGGCCGGCCGGCCGGCCGGGTCCTGGGCCGGGTCGGGGGCCGCGACGTCCACGCCGGGGTAGGGCCGGGCGCCGGGCGCCGGGGCGTCGGATACCGGGCTGTCGGCCGCCCCGGCATCCCATAGCCGAGCATTGCTGTCGGGCGCGACCGCCGGATCGGCGGTCGCGTTCCCGCTGCCCGTCGCGGCAGCAGCAGCGGGGGGATCTGCCGGAGCGCCGCTCCCGCTCGGATCGACCGCCGGGCGCGCCGGGCCGGGCGCGCCCGGGACAGCGGTTCCGGCGCCCGGCGCCGCGGTCGGAGTCGAGTCCCGGACCCGGCGCCAGGCGGCGACCCAGTCCTCGCGGCGCCCCGGGTCGTACACGTCAACGATCATGGTGAGGGTCTTGAGGGTCACCCGGCGGCGCTGGTTCCGCAGGTCGTTGACGGTGGTCTTGGACAACCCGGTCCGGCTCTCCACGGCCCGGTCGTAGGAGTCGCCGAGCAGACCGAGCACCGCCGCCCGCAGCTCCGTTTCGGTTCCGACCGACGTCGGATCGGGGGTCGGGCCACCGCCGGTCGGGGCCACCGCTCCACCTCCGTCGCCGCGTCGGGCCGGGCCGGGCGAGGTTTCACCACCGCCGCCAGCGTCCGTTCCCGTCGATTGTTCCAGTTCGGGTTCGGCAGGACAGGACAGGACAGGACAACCGGGACCCGCTTGTGCTCCCGCCCGGGTTCGCAACCGTCCCAGCCGCCGATAGCGTGGTCCGTGCGGGGAAACGGGGGCCGTCGGCAGGCAGCCAGTCACCCGGTACCGGCGCCTCGCGCGCCGGTACCGGGACTGGTTGCCAGCCGCGGGCGCAGCGGTCGAGCCGCGGCGGCCGGAGCTACGAATCCCGGCCTACGACCGGGCGGACCAGCGATTCCAGTCGCCAGGCCGGTGGAGCCGCCGGCCCGCGCGCGTCGCAGGTCAGCAACGCGGGCGAACCCGCCGCGATCTTTCGCACCGTCACGGTCAGCCGCCCCCCGTCCGGGTCGGCGAGTGCGACCGTCCAGGCCCCGCCGCGTCGCTCGACGCCCCGCGGTGCCAATCCGTCGATCGCGGTGATGCCGAGCGCCGCGCGGGCGTGATGCTGGGCGGCCTGGACCGCCGGGCCGAACGTCGACCGGCCCCGCAGCAGACCTGGTTCGACCAGGCCCCGGCGGTAGCGGTCGACGATGTCGGCCGCGTTGTCGGCGGTCACCCGCCCGTAGGTCAGCCCGTGCGGAAGGATCAGCAGGTTGGCGGCGAACCGGTCCCCGCCGATGTGCGAGCACTCCCACGTGCCGGCCGGCTCCCGGGCGGCCAGGGCAGCGGCCAACGGGCGGCCCCGGATCGCGCAGCACGGGTCGTGCCGCCCGTGGGTGCACACGCAGAACAGCGGGGCGCTCGAGGTGGTCCCGGCGGTCGGCGCGTCCTCCTGTACGAGACCGAGCAGGTCGGCGCCGTCGCCAACCGGACCGGTGCGGATGCTCTCCCGGCCCGGGCGGGTGTCGGCCAGGAACCACGCCGGTTCCGGCGGAGGGTCTGAGGCGGGACGGCGGCCGGGACGACGGATCATCAGCACACGGGTCCGGGTCGGGAGGCCGGCCTGCGCGACCGTCCGGCCCAGGACCGGGTCGAACCGCGACTCGGTGATCGCGTCCTGACCCCACCCGCCCTCCTGCTCGATCAGCAGAAAACGGTGGGCGGTCAGCGCGGTGCCCTCGGCTTCGTCGCCGCGCCCGACCGACGTCGCCGCGCACCGGTCCTCAGCCAGCATCAGCTCCTCCAGCCCACCCGACTACGCCGGTCCCGTCCGGTAGCCGGCCCGCCTCGGACCCGCCGCCCCGGGCCGGAACGGCGATGCCTTCCCGCAGCAGCAGCCGGGCAAATTCGAGTCGGCCGGCCGGCGGTAGGCCGGGCAGGTCACCGACCCGGCACACCGTGACCCGGCGGAACTCCTCGAGCGCGACGACCTGCGCCGGGACGAGCGCGAGCCGGCGGGTCGGCAGGATCAGGGTGCCGTCCGCGCTCAGGTGGGCGGACAGCCCCGGTCGCCACCGGATCTCATCGCCCGGACCGAGCGCGGCCAGCGCGGCCGCCTGCCCGATCGGGGCGAGGGGGGCGGGACGGGTCTGTCTGAGCAGCGTCGGGGCCAGGCGGTCGGCGAGGGCGGCCGGGTCGGCCCCGTCCAGCAGCCGGCCGAGGGCCGCGACGGTGGCCCGCAGTTCCGCGGCCAGCGCGTCCGGGTCGTCCAGATCGAAACCCAGCGGCAGCGACCGCCGCAGCTCCGGCTCGTCCTTCGCCGCCCCGAGCAGCGCTTCGACAAGGTGCTGGCGGGTCGTCGGGTGGATCCCGATGGTGAGGTGGCAGCTCACCTCCTGGCCGGCGGTCGCCGCGTGCAGGGTGCCCCGCGGCAGGTAGAGGACGTCCCCGGGCCGCATCGTCACTTCGAGCAGCGGTTCCTCCCGCGTCCGGGCGGCGATCTGCGCCCGGTGGTCCGTCCAGGGCTGGTCGGGCAGCGGGTCCGGGTGCACCGGCGCGTGCACGCGCCAGGTCTTGCGGCCGGCGGTCTGCAGGACGAACACGTCGTGGACGTCGTAGTGGGGATCGAAACCGCAGTTCCCGGGCGGGGTGATGTAGGCGTTGACCTGGCCCGGATGCCCGAGGTCGGCCGCCAACCGGGTGGCGAAGTCGATGACCGGGGGCCACAACCGGTGCAGACCCTGCAGCACGACCGTGGCCCCGTCGGCGAACAGCCCGAGCACGCGGTCATCGGCGACCTGGTCGCCGATCGCGGCTCCGACCCCGCCGCCGCTGGTGTACCGCGACGTCGGCAGCACCACCCCGTCCTTGACGACCCTCAGGAAGGGCGTGCGCAGGCCACGCCGGGACAGCAGCTCGTCGACATCGGCCAGGGTCAGCAACGCCGGCTGGTCCGGCGCGTGGTGATGGAGGGGTTGCCGCCCCCAGTAGCGCGCGGCGAACTCGTCCACCGCGACGCCGGCCGGCAGCAGACGGCGAAGAGCCGGGCGCCCCTGGCGAGGGGCGACCCGGTTCTCCGGCACGCTGGAATCAGGCACAGCTCACCCGCCGCCGTCGGCCCCACCGTCGCTCACGCCCGGCGTGCCACCGGCCCCACCATCAGCCGGACCCTCGGCGCCATCGTCAGCACCGCCGTCCGCACCACCATCGTCCACGCCCGGCGTACCACCGGCCCCACCATCAGCCGGACCCTCGGCGCCATCGTCAGCACCGCCGTCCGCACCACCGTCGCTCACGCCCGGCGTACCACCGGCCCCACCATCAGCCGGACCTTCCGCGCCGCCGTCCGCACCACCGTCGCTCACGCCCGGCGTACCACCGGCCCCACCATCGGCCGGACCTTCGGTGCCTGCATCGTCGTCGAGGTTCATCACAATGCGCCTTCTCTCGTGGATTTCATCTTCGTGGGGCTGGATCTTCGATCGGAACCCCCGCCCCGCGCCACGGGTGGCGGCGGGAGACTCACCGGGCCGGGCGCGCACGCGGCGAGGGTCGGCCAGGGGCCAGAGACCACCGGCCGGGAACGACTTATTTGAAGGCGTCCTTGATCTTTTCGCCGGCCTGTTTGAGATTGCTCTTGCTCTGCTCGTTCTGGCCCTCGGCCCGCAGGTCCGGATCGTCCGTGGCCTGGCCGGCCTTTTCCTTGATCTTGCCGGCGGCCTCATCGACCTTGTTGCTGATCTTGTCATCGGCGCCCATGGCGTCACCCTTCCGCTCGGCGTAAGGCGTTACTGGGGTCGGTCTGGTTCAGGTCTGCTCCGAATGCTCCCCACAAGCGCCTACCCGCCAACCGCCCCGGCAACCACCCCCGGGCCGGAAGCCTCGGCCCCGCGTTGTAACGCCCTGGACATCCCGCGGGGATCCGCCCGGCCGCGGGATCGGGCCGCGCCGCACCGGGCGGTCGCGAGCCGGGCGCCTCACCAGCCCGGGAGGCCCAGGATGTCCAGGAGGTCCCGATGGTCGGTGATCGTGTAGTCGGCCGCGCAGCCGAGATAGCTCTTGGTGCCCTGATTGGAGTCGAACATCACCGTTCTCATCCCGGCCTCGCGCGCGCCGAAAATGTCACGATGCATGTCGTTTCCGACATACATCGTGTTCTCGGCCGCCACTCCCATACCGTCCAGCGCGAACTGGAACAGACGTCGGTCCGGCTTACGGAATCCGTGGTCACCGGAGACGACGATCGGGTCGAAGTAGTCCAGGATTCCCACTTTGTGCAGCTCACCGCGGGCGTACGCACTCTGCGCGTCGGTCACCAACGAGAGCCGGAACCGTTCCCGTAGCACGTTGAGCACCGCCCGCACGTGCGGGTAGAGCCGGAGGCGGCGACGGGAGATACCCCGGTACATTTCCGCCAGAAACAGCGGCAGCTGGGCCAGCTTTTCAGCCGGCAGGCTCCGGGTGTAATCCGTCATGTGGTCGTCGATGATGCGCTGCCAGATCGCGACCGCATCGAATTCGGGATGATCCTCCGGGCTGTGCTGCTTCTGCTCCTTGAGCAGATGGAAATACAGATCCCGCACCCGGTGTCGCCGCAGGTCGATCCCCTGGTAGGTCAGAAAGTGACCGGCGGCCCGAAATATCTGATTCAGATCGTCCTCGGTCAGAATCTCGACCAGGGTGCCGTTGACATCGAAGGCGATCGCTCGGACATCCATACGCACTCCCACCCATTCCGGTCCGGCGACCCGGGGACGACCGCGGGCGGCCGTCGGCCCGGCGGCACCCCTCCCCGGGGAGCTGTCGCTCAGCAGGCCCGCAACAGCTCCTTGGCCTGAGCCACCAGCTGTCCGCTGTAGTCATCAGTGAGGTAGTTGTTGCGGGCGATTCGTAGGAGGTTCAACCCCATATAGTACGGCGCCCGGTCGGTGATCGCCTTGAACACCCGGTGTCGATCCGCGAAATGGGAGCTGTACTCCCAGAAAAAATGACCAATGAACGGCTCGGCGCGATACCGGTTGCCGGCGCCGACCATGAATGCGTGCTGCAGTTCGCCCGCGATCCGCCCGACGTCGAACATCCGGTCTCCGCGTTTCATCCGCTCCAGATCGATCGCCGCGACGTCGAGCCCGTCACCGAAGAGAAAATTGGCCGGGGTGGCGTCACCGTGCAGCCAGACCTGATTGTCCCGCCACATCCGTGGCCGACTACGCCAGCATTCCCGCAGCCACGAGAACTCGTCGACATCCCACTGGCCGATCCGGTGCCGGTCTCGCAGCCGGTCGACCACCTGGTCCAGATATCGACAATCCGCGTCGAAGTCGACCTCCGACCGGCTCACCGTCTTGCCATGCTGGGTCGCCAGAAAAAAGGCGAGCGCCTTCAGCCGCCAAAACAGGTGAGCGTCATCGTGACGATAGATCGAGCGTCCGATAGCATCACTGAACTGCTCACCCGGGTAATATTCGAGCGCAAGCACGCAATTGATGTCCCGGTCGAAACCGAGCGGCCGAATGACGTGGTGCGGCGAGCCGACCAGGTCATACGCACGTAACTTCTCGAGGCTCTCATACTCCTGGCGGGCCGTCGAGGCGGCTACGTCCCGGTCCCAGCCGAAGCGCGGCCCGAAGAACTTTCCGATCACCTGGGTGCCGCTGAGCCTTTCCTCGTACCGGTAAACCTCGTTGCTGGCCACCAACTGAAACGCGCGGAACTCCGGGTGCCGGACGTTGCTACCCATCCGCTCGATCAGGATCTTCCGCAGAAAATCGTAGACCGGGTCCTGCCGTGGGACGGGTCCCACGTACTTCCCGCTCATGCCCGACTGCCCCTCGTGACGTTACCGTTTCCAACGTGTTTCGGAGCTCCGAGCAGCCGGGACGGTTCTCGTTCAACAATACGACAGTCCCAGTTGGTATTAGTTTCATCCCTTCGTTGCCTGATGACCCGACCCGAAATCCGCCGCGGCCGGTAACGGTCGGCAACCTTTGAAGAACGTCCCGTGCCTGTCGATCCTCGGCGCCTCGATCATTTGCGGCGCCGCAATCCGCTCGGCCGGCCGGTCACGAGCAGAAACGATCAGTGCGGCGCGGGCCGCGCGGCGGGACGCCCGGGGGACGCTGGCGGGTCGGTCCGGCCGGCGCGGACGGCGTCACCGACCGCGCCGGGTGGGCCCGGGCCGTCCGGCCTGGCAGAATTGGCGATGCCCAGGCTCGACCGACAAACGCGTCCCCTACCCATCGGGGCTCGCCACTCCGGACGGTGCATAGCAGGTGGCACACCGCGACTCCCGTACCGCCCGGCCGCCGAACCCCCCGACGGTCGGTCCGGCGACGTCCGCCGGGGGCCACGATCCCGGCCCGGACGGCCGGGCCGCCGGGGCCGGCCGGTGAGCGCGCCCCGGGTCGAGGAGTTCGTGCTGGCCCCGGACCCGGCCGAGGTCCGCCGGGTGCGCCACGCCGTCCGCCGGGTGTGTCGGGACGTGGGCCTGGACGACGACACCTGCGAAACCGCGGTCCTGCTGGCCAGCGAGACGGCGACCAATGCGGTGCTGCACGGTCGCAGCGATGCCCGGGTGGTGATCTCGGCAACCGCGCAGACCCTCCGGGTCGAGATCGCCGACGACAACAGCCGGCACCCGAAGGCCGCCCCGCCGGATATCGACGCCCTCGACGGACGCGGGGTCGCCATTCTGCAGATGCTGGCCACGGCGTGGGGGGTCCGCGACAACGACACCGGCAAGACCGTCTGGTTCGAACTGGCCACCGGCTGAGAACAGCCGACCGTCGAACGGATTCGCCCCGCCAGGCCTTGCGTCCGGCCCCGGCCGGCGGCGCCCGGGCCGTGGTTCGGTTGCGCAACTGCCAGGAAGTCTTCAGGTTGAACTTAGCCGACTCATAGCTGCCCGGCTGATGCTGGACCGGTCGGCGACGGTCGATCGACGGGCAGGACGCGCCATGAGCGAGCATCCGGACTACGAGGGGCCGACCGGCCCCACTGGGCCTTTTCACCCGGCTCCCCGGTCAGTGTGGGCCCGACCCGGGCCGGAAGCAGGCCGTTGGGAGGCTCCCTGGCCGCCGGCGTCGGGCCTGGGTGACCAGCCGCCGGCCGGCGACGAGCCACCGCGTCGACCCCGGCGGGCGATCCCGCTGGTCATGGCGGCCCTGCTCGTCGTGGTGGCGGCCGGCGGCGGAGTGGAGATCGGGCACGCGGTGTGGGGGCCGAGCGGATCGGTGGGCGTCGCGGCCGGAAGCGGCGGGGCATCGTCGGGCTCCGCCGGGTCCGGAACCGGCGGCTTGAACGGCCAGGTGCCGAACGGAACGGGCGGTCTCGGATCCGGGAGTTCCGGGTCGGGATCGTCGGGGTCTTCAGGATCCGGATCGGTCGGCCAGGCTCCGTCCGGATCGAGCGGCTCGTCGAGCAGCAGCGCCAGCGGTGCACCTACCGACACCGCGGCGATCGCGGCCAAGGCGGCGCCGGCGCTCGTCGACATCAACGTCACGTTCAACTACGGGACTTCGGAAGGCGCCGGCACCGGCATCGTCCTGACCTCGAACGGTGAGATCCTCACCAACAATCACGTCATCAACGGTGCGACCGCCATCAGCGTGACCGACGTGGGCAACGGCAAGACCTACGGCGCCGCCGTGGTCGGTTACGACCCGACCCACGATGTCGCGGTCCTCCAGCTGCGCGGCGCGTCCGGCCTCGCGACCGCTTCGCTCGGCGACTCCAGCAAGGCCGCCGTCGGACAGGCGGTCGTGGGGATCGGCAATGCGGGCGGCACCGGCGGGACGCCCAGCAACGCCGGCGGGTCGATCACCGCGCTCAACCAGTCGATCACCGCCGGCGACGACTCGGACGGCACCAGCGAGCAGCTGTCCAACCTGATCCAGGTCAACGCCGACATTCAGCCCGGTGACTCGGGTGGCGCGCTCGTGAACACCGCCGGCCAGGTCATCGGGATGGACACCGCCGCGTCGGAAGGGTTCTCCTTCCAGGGGCAGGGCCAGTCGTCCGGGTCGGGCCAGGAGTCCGGCACCGAGGCGTTCGCCATCCCGATCAACCAGGCGGTCGCCACCGCGCGCCAGATGGCGGCCGGGCACGGATCCTCGGCCGTCCACATCGGCGCGGCCGCTTTCCTCGGCGTGGAGATCTCGTCCGGGTCCGCGGGCGGCAGCAGCGGCGGAGCGGCGGTCCGCGACGTGGTCGAGGGGACGTCCGCGGCGAAGGCCGGCATCGCCGCCGGGGATGTCATCACCTCGCTGGGCGGGTCGGCGGTCGGCTCGGCCAGCGCGCTGAGCGGTGTGATGATCACCCACCACCCCGGGGACAAGGTGCAGGTCGGGTGGACCGACTCGGCCGGCCAGTCCCACACGACCACCGTCGACCTGGGTTCCGGTCCCCCGGCCTGAGTGCCGGACCTGCGGACCTGGGCGGTCGCTCGTAGTCTCGGGCGGTGACGAAGAATCCGGCCACCACCGCGGTACCGATCGCCCGGGACGTCCATGCCGCCTACCGGGAGGAACTCGGTCCCAAGGAGCGGGCCGCGCTGTGGTCATGGCTCGGCTTCACCACGACGTTCGCGGCCGTCCGGGCCATCACCTACAGCATCCGGGCTGGTAGGGGTCCCTTTCACAACCTGTCCCTCGGCGGGTCCCACCTCCACCACTACCTGTGGGGCATCGGCATGGTCAGTGGCGTCGGCGCGGTGGCCGTCCGCGGCGAGGACCGGACCCGCCGCCATCCGGCGGTCGCGCTGACCTACGGCGCGGGGCTGGCCCTGATCGTCGACGAGTTCGCGCTGCTGCTCGATCTGCGCGACGTCTACTGGGCGAAGCAGGGCCGGCTGTCGCTCGACCTGGGCATCGGGATGGTCGCCGCCGGCGGGACCGCGGTCAGCGCGATCCCGGTCATTGAGCGCCTGGTGCGGGACCGGCACCCGGCCACCGCCTGACCCCGGGCCACCGCGAAGCGTCGGACGGCCAGCGGTGGACACTCGACGCTGAACCGGTGGCGGCCTTCCGGCCGTCGGAACGACTCCGGTCAGCCGTCAGAAAGGCAATCGTGACCACGGAACGATTCGGGGACCGCGCCCGTGGTGCCGACCGAACCGGGACCAGCTCGATGAGCCGCTCCCTGTGGCCCCTCGACGGCGCTCCCCGGCCCTATGCCTGGGGCTCGCCGACCGCGATCCCGGAGCTGCTCGGGATCCCGCCCGATGGCGGTCCGGTCGCGGAGCTGTGGTTCGACCGGCAGCTGCCGTTCCTGCTCAAGGTGCTCGCGGCCGACCGGGCCCTGTCCATCCAGGTCCACCCGACGCTGGAGCAGGCCCGGGCCGGGTTCGCGGACGAGCAGGCCCGGGGCATCCCTCCGGACGCGCCCGACCGCAACTACCGGGACGCGAACCACAAGCCCGAACTGCTGTGCGCCCTGACCGACTTCGACGCGCTGTGCGGCTTCCGGCCGGTGGCGCACACGCTCCGCCTCCTCGACGCCCTCGCCGTGGCGGAACTGGCCCGGGTCCGCGCCGCGCTGGCCGGCCCGGACGGGTTGCGCGCGGCGTTCACGATGGTGCTGGACACCCCGCCCGCCGAGCAACCGCCCCTGATCGGGGCGGTGCTCGCCGGCTGCCGGCGACTGGCCACGGTCGGGGGCGAGTGGTCGCTGGCGGCGGGGGCGAGCCTGGCCGCCGCCCGCGACTTCCCCGGCGATATCGGGGCGGTGCTCGCGCTCCTGCTGAACGCCGTGCGCCTCGTCCCGGGGGAGGCGATCTTCCTGGCCGCCGGCAACGTCCACGCCTATCTGCGGGGCGTCGGCGTCGAGATCATGGCCAACAGCGACAACGTGCTGCGCTGCGGGCTCACCCCGAAGCACGTCGACGTGGCCGAAGTCCTGCGGATCACCGACTTCACCGCGCTGGTCGAGCCGCGCTACCGGTCGGGGCCGGTGCACGGGGACGAACAGGCATCGTTCGCCCCGGTGCCCGATTTCCGGCTGACCGTCCGGACGGTCGACGCGACCGGTGCCACCGGCGGTCCGGGTCGCGACGCAGCCACCGACGACGCAGTCACCGACGACGCAGCCACCGGTGACGCAGCCGACGGCGACCCACGGAACCCGGTCGCGGGGTCGGGTCCCCGGATCCTGCTGTGTACGGACGGCGCGGTCACCGTGGCGACCGGACCCGAACAGCTGACCCTCCAGCGGGGCCGGGCCGCCTTCGTCGCCGGGGGGCCGACGGTCCGGCTCACCGGGAGCGGGACCGTCTACGAGGCGGCCTCCACCGCCTGATCAGGCAGCCCGGGTCGCCCGCGGGGCGAGCGGAGCTCCGTTTGCGGCCCACGCGGGCTGGATGCATGCTTGAGTCCAACAACTAGTTGATGGACTCAAGCAACGGATCGGAATGATGACCGATATTGTCCAGGCCCGGGCGGCCGCGCCGGCCCCGTCCGACGAGCACGTCGCCGAGCTGGCCGGGTCGGTGACCCGACTCCTGCACCTGTTCAGCCGGGCCCGGGCCCGGGTTCTGGACAGCGCCCGCTACGACGTCGAGTGGTCGGCCCAGGTGCTGCTCTCGACCCTGGTGGTGCACGGCCCGATGCGGGCCGGGGCCCTCGCCGACCGGCTGCAGTCCGACCCGTCGACGATCAGCCGCCAGATCGGCGCGCTCGCACGCGAGGGGATGGTGGAGCGGCGGGCCGACCCCGAGGACGGCCGGGCCAGCCTCCTGGTCGCGACGGACAAGGCCCGCGCGGTGCACGGACACCACCTCGAAGACCGGAAAACGCACTTCCGGGCCATGCTCGCCGACTGGGACGATCACGACTGTGTGCAGCTGGCGACGCTGGTGGCCCGGTTCAACGACGACTTCGAAAAGTACAAGAACACCTTGGCCGTTGAGCGATGGAACCGGCCGACCGGCCGGGAAGGACGGTCCTGATGGCCACCGCCACTGATGCGACCACCGGGTCGCACGCTCCGATCACCGGCTACTCGCGGCGCCAGATCATGATTGTCCTGTCCGGGCTGCTGCTGGGGATGTTCCTGGCCGCACTCGACCAGACAATCGTCTCCACCGCGATCTACAAGATCGGTGAAAGCCTCAACGGGCTGACCGCGCAGGCCTGGGTGACCACCGCGTTCCTGATCACCTCGACGATCTCGACCCCGCTGTACGGAAAATTGTCCGACATTTACGGCCGCAAGCCGTTCTTCCTGTTCGCGATCAGCGTCTTCATTCTCGGTTCGGCGCTGTGCACACTGTCGACCTCGATGTACATGCTGGCCGGATTCCGCGCCTTCCAGGGCATCGGGGCCGGTGGCTTGTTCTCCCTGGCGCTGGCGATCGTCGGGGACATCATTCCGCCCCGCGAACGGGCCAAATACCAGGGTTACTTCCTCGCCACCTTCGGTACCGCGAGCGTCCTCGGTCCGGTGGTCGGCGGCACGCTGGCCGGCCAGAACACCATCGGGGGCATCGACGGGTGGCGCTGGATCTTCCTGATCAACGTTCCCATCGGGATCCTGGCCCTGGTCGTGGTCACCAAGGTGCTCCATCTGCAGCATGTCCGCCGCGACACCCGGATCGACTACTGGGGCGCGGCCACCCTCACCGTCGGCCTGGTTCCCCTGCTGGTGATTGCCGAACAGGGACGGATCTGGGGCTGGGGGTCGGGCCGGGCCTATCTCTGTTACGTCATCGGGGTCGTGAGCCTGACGGCGTTCGTGCTGGTGCAGCGGGCCATGGGCGATGAGGCGCTGCTGCCGCCCCGGCTGTTCCGCAACGGCGTCTTCCGGCTCGGCATGTCCCAGTCGTTCATCGTCGGGATCGGCATGTTCGGCTCGCTCACCCTGCTCCCGCTGTATCTGCAGCTGGTCAAGGGCAATTCGCCGGCCCGGGCCGGGCTGCTCTCGTTGCCGTTGGTGCTGGGCCTGATGTCCGGCTCGGTGGTGGCCGGGCAGCTCACCTCGCGCACCGGTCGCTACAAGATCTTCCCGGTCGTCGGCTGCGCGCTCCTGGTGGTCGGCCTGCTCCTGGAGTCGCGGTTGTCGGCCGACACCAGCCTGGTCTACGTCGATCTGGGCATGGTGGTCGTCGGGCTCGGGCTCGGACTGAACCTGCAGACCATCGTGCTGGCCATGCAGAACGCGGTCCCGGCCCGCGACATCGGCGTAGCCACGTCGTCCACGACCTTCTTCCGCCAGATGGGCGGGACCCTGGGCGTCGCGGTGTTCCTGTCGATCGTCTACTCGACGGTCGGCTCGAAAATCACCTCGGCCTACCAGAAGGCGGCCGGCGACCCGAATTTCCGGGCCGCGGCCAGCACCCCGGACGGGCGCCGGAGTCTGGCCACGTTGCAGCACGCCAACCAGTCCAAGACCCTGAACGACACCTCGTTCCTGCAGAGCATCGACGCGCGCCTCACCGAGCCCTTCCGGGCCGGCTTCACGTCGTCGGTGACCCTGTGCTTCATGCTCGCGGCGGCGGTCATGGCGGTGGCGTTCTTCCTGACGCTGTTCATCAAGGAGCTGCCGTTGCGGACGACCGCCGCCGCCTTCACCGAGGAACCGGCCACCGCCGACGCGCCCACCACCGGGAACGGCTGAGCCGGGAGAGACTGTCGAAGGTCATGGGCATCTTCGTGCCGATGGACCAGCTGGTCGGCAAGGATTTCGACCAGGGCCTGGCCGGTCTCAGGACCAGCCCGGAAAACCCCGTCCGGGGCCTGACCCGGCGGTCGTCCGGCCAGGCACACTCGAAGGTGGACGGGACCGCCGTCCGGCCGCGCGGGTCATCCGATCGGGAGGATCACCATGAAAGCCACCGTGGACGGGATCGTCATTGCCGACGCTCCGCGGGACAACCTGATCTCCATCGAGGGCAACTGGTACTTCCCGCCGACGTCGTTGACGGCGGGCGTGCTGAGCAACAGCCCGACGGCCTACAACTGCTCATGGAAAGGCGACGCCCAGTACCACGACGTGACCACCGCGGGCGGCGCCCACCACGACGCGGCCTGGAGCTACCCGACCCCCTATCCGGCCTCGTTCGACCGGGTCGGAAAGGACTACAGCAGCTACGTGGCTTTTGACAAGCGGGTCGTGACGATCGGCTGACGGAGGCCGGCTCAGCCCAGGTCGTCGGACCGGACCCGGAATCCGGACGACAGTCCGGATTCCGGGGGGCCGCTCAGGCCGTGTTCAGCTCGACCTGGGACTGCTCGTGCCGGACCTCCGCCTCCACGGCCTCCCGGACCTTCTCCGGTTCCATCGCCAGGCTGACCGCCCAGTAGAAGATCACCAGGCTGTAGGCGAGGACCACCAGCAGGTCGATCCAGTTCGGCAGGACGTCGTGGGCGCCGTGGCCGTAACGACCCAGCAGGCCGATCAGGGTCATCCCGATCAGCCACGGCCAGATCCAGGACGCGGCCCGCCAGTCGATGTCGGTCCGGCGGACCGTGTCCGAGCGCTGCAACGCGATCTCGAACAGGACCCGGCCGACGAAGATCGCGGCCAGGATCTTCCAGGTCGCCTCGAAGCCGCCCCAGTAGATGATCAGGTTGGCGGAAACGAACCCGATCGGGGCCAGCACCTTGGGGTACGGCAGGTGGTAAGGCCGCAACCGGTCGGGGTCGCGGTTCTGGAGCGCGGCCAGGGAGACCGGGGCGAAGGCGTACATGATCGCGGTTGCCGAGGTGACCAGGCCGACCAGCGACTGCCAGCTCGGGAACGGCAGGAACGCGATCTCGCCGATCACGAAGGCCAGCAGGATCGAGTAGATCGGCACGCCGCTCTTGGTCAGCTTCGTCAATCCCGACGGCAGCACCTCCTCCTCCCCCAGCGCATACGACAGCCGGGCCGAGGTGCCGACGTACACCAGGCCGGTGCCGGCCGGGGAGATGAACGCGTCGATGTAGAGGATCGCGGCCAGCCAACCGGCGCCGGCCGCGGTGGCCAGCGTCGCGTACGGGCCGAAGTCGCCCTTGGTGACCGGGGCCTTCCAGCCGTGCACCAGGTTCGCCGGGTTGAGACTGCCGACGAAACAGATCTCCAGCAGGATGTACACGGTGGTCCCGACAATCATCGCCGCGATGACCGCGCGGGAGATGTCGCGCTGCGGGTCTTTGGCCTCGCCGGCCATCTGAATCGCCTGCTCGAACCCCTGCAGGGCGAACACGACCCCGGCCGGCAGCGCCGCAAAGATTCCGTGCGCTCCGTACGGAACGAAACCGCCGCCCGCGTGGAAGTTCGAGAAGCGGAAACTGAGCGTGATCAGCACGACCACTGTCAGCACGGGGACCAGGGTCTTCCAGATCACCATCACGGAGTTGCTGTCGCTCAGGAGCTTCGCGCCGGCCAGGTTGATGATGGTGAACAGCAGCATGAGCACGGAAGCGACGCCGAAGCCGGTGGCGTTCAACGTTCCGTTGGTGTGCAGCATCACCAGGTGCTGCTTGGCCCACTTGGTGCTGCTCAGGTAGGAGATGCTCGCCTCGACCTCGATCGGCGCGATGGTCACCGACTGGAGCCAGGCGGCCCAGCCGGCGGTGAAACTCGCCAGCGTGCCGAACGCGAAATGGGGAAAGCGAGCGGTACCGCCGGCGATGGGATAGGCGGCGCCGAGTTCCGCGTGGATGAGCGCGAGAACGGCCAGCATCGCGCCCGCGAGAATCCAGGAGAGGAGGGAGGCCGGGCCGGCGACCTCGGCCGCCCCGAGCGCGCCGAGCAACCATCCGGAGCCGATGATGGAACCCAGGGATACGAACATCAGTCCCCAGAAACCGACGGTCCGCCGCAATCCGTCGGCGGCGCCCGGTTCTGCTGCCGACGGTGGAGTGATGACAGCCATTCCGGCCTCCAACAGCAATTGTCGAAACGAGTCGTCGAACGGTGCCCCGGCGGCGCACAGGTCGTCAACCGGTACGAATAAACGAAACCCGCCCGCAACACGGTCGCCGTTGACCGCCGCGCTCTTGTTGCCGATTCGTATCGGAGCCGCCGCTACGGTCAGCTTCATTTGCTGACCGGTGGCGACACAAAGACATATCGAAGGTATTGGATATGGACGCCGGCTCGAAGGCTTGCGACGGCGGGCTCAGGAGTGTGCGTCGGCGTTCGCGGTGATCGCGTCGTGAACGAACCGCGCCCGTCCCACGGCTCCGGCATCGTAGGTACGGGTGAACCGCTCATCTTCGATGTAGGTCCGGGCCAGGCCCCGGTGCTGGTCGTACCCGCAGTCGTAGAACCAGCGGCCCAGGTACTGCCGGTGCTGCTCGGCCAGGTCCATTGCTTCCGGGCCGCTCGCCGGGCGGCCCGCGCGCATGAGGTCGGCGGACGCGCGCAACCCGTCGTCGGCCTCCGCCCTGATCTGGGCCCACTCCCGGGGCCCGTATGCGGCGACCCGCCGTTGGGACTGCTGGTACGGCTCGGTGTCCCCCCACCTTTCGGCCGCCTCGTCGGCCCACTCCCCGCCGACCTGATCGGTCCCGAAAATCTCCAGCTGTTCGGCGGGCGTCAAGTGCATCCCCATCGTCCGAGCCTCCAGTTCCCGATCGATGGCCGCGACCATCGCGGTCAGTCGGTGCGCGCGCTCGACCAGCAGCTCCCGCTGTCGGCGCAGGTGAGCGACGGCGTCGACGGTCGGGTCGCTCACCAACGCGGCGATCTCGGCCAGGCCGAAACCCAGCCGCCGGTAGACCAGCACCTGCCGGAGCCGCTCGATGTCGGCCGGGCCGTAGACCCGGTAGCCGGCCGGGCTGCGCACCGAGGGCCGCACCAGTCCGATGTCGTCGTAGTGGTGCAACGTCCGCACGGTCACCCCGGCCCGCCGGGCCGTCCGGCCGACGTTGTACTCCTCGCACCCGGACCCGTCGCTCACGGCGTACTCATCGCTCACGGCCCCGACTATGCGGCCTCACCTCACGGGAGGGTCAAGCACGCGGGAGGGACTGGCGCCCATGGTCGGTTGATGAGCCGGGCCCGGTTACGCTGACCGGGGCGCCACGTAGTTCACCGTCGGCGCGGCGGCCGGCGTAGGCGGCGACGGCCAATCGTCCGGCGACGGCGAAGCTCAAGCCCGCGACAGCCGTCGCGAAGGCGGCCAGGCAGGAAGCTACCCGGCGGTGAAATCGCATCGGCGCCTCCTATTCCGCCGGCCTCGGCGCCGGTATCCCGACCGGGACCTGTCCACGGAGCACCCTGGGATACCCGACGCTCTGGAAGAACACTCACCAGGTCTCCTCGTTCAAGGACGTCACCTGCTCCGGTGCGGTCATCAGCGGTGTCATCAACAATGAGGCAAGCATGCCCCGAACGCCCACGTCGTGGTGCTCGGCCATCCCGCCCTTTATGACGCCGGCCCTGCCTGGGCGACCGGCTATGCCCAGGGGTACCGGACGGCCCTGAACTCGGTCACCGGCTGATCCTCACCACCGGAGACCCCCGCCCGACATCCCCATGACCGATTCTCCGTCCACCGCGGTATGACTGAAGGCCAGCCGGGGGCCGTTCGCAAAACGGCGGTGGGCGGAGAATCAGCTCGGTACGCCGATTGTCACTCTCGGGTGGCAACCGGCGCGGTCGGTTACGAGCCGGCGCCCGGCTGGACGACCCCGACGGTCAGAACGTGGACCGGCTTCGAGCAGGCCGAAGCAGAAAAGGCGAGGTAGATCGGCGTCTTCTGGCCGGGCGGGTAGATCTGCAGGTAGTCGGCCGGAGTGGGACCGCAGTCGGCCACCGGATAGTTCTCGGCGTGCACGACCTGCAGGACGGCGTGGACAACGGCGCCCGGCTTCAGGGTGACCAGTCCGGGCGCCGCCTGGGTGCTGCGCGTGGCGGCTGCGCCGATCTGAACCTCGACGCCGGCTTTCTTGGTCGTGAAGGAGACCCCTGGGTAGCCGTAAAGGGTGCAGCTGGGCGTCCCGAGATTCCGGAAGACAAGATTCGTGAAGGTGCTGCCCGCTGCTCCTTCGGAACCGCCCGCCGTCACGCCCAGGGAGCGCGACGGACAGGCCGCCGGACTCCCCGGGCCGCCGGGATCGATAGGTCCGCCGGGCACGACCGGCCCGCTCGCCGACGTCGTCGGCGCCGCGGTAACCGTCCCGGTGGCGGCCGGGGCCGTCACCGGTGGGGAAATCACCGACGGCGACGGCGATCCGGACGCGCCCGAAGATCCACCGGAGGAACCTCCGCAGCCGGCCAGGACCCCGGCAACCAGGCAGGCGATCACACGGGGAACGATCCGGAACGGCGTCATTCTCACGACGGCAGGGTATCGGCCAACCACGTCCGCGGGTCGGGCTTATCGGTGACCGCCACCCGGCCCGGTGCCGCTAGATCGACTCGCCGAGCGCGGTGACGGCCGGGACCGGAGTCGGCGCGGGTTCGGGCCGGGACGCCCCCATGGCCCGGCGGCCCGGCAGCGCGAGGGATCCGGCCGCGCCGAGCCAGCAGACCCCGGCGGCCACGAAGCAGGCGACGTGCAGGGCCGACATGAACGAGCTGTTCACATCGGCGGTGAGCTGGTCGCGCAGGGCCGCCGGAGCCTGGGCGGCCGTCGCGACCGCGGTCCCGACCGAGCCGCGGGCAGCCGCCGCGATGTGCTCCGGCAGGGCGCTGATGCTGGTACCGGCCAGGCGGCTGGCGTAGATCGAGGTGAAGACGCTGCCGATGACCGCCACCCCGAGGGTGCCGCCGGCCTCGCGGGTCGCGTCGTTGACCGCGGACCCGACCCCGGCCTTGGCCGCCGGCAGCACACTGAGGATCGACTCGGTGGCCGGCGCGCTGGTCAGCCCGAGACCGAGACCCATGAGCACCATCTGCGCGGCGATGTGCCCGTACGGCTCGAAGGTCGAGGACACGCCGATCCACGCGAACGCGGCACCGAACAGCAGGAGGCCGGTGACGACGATGACGCGGGTGCCCACCCGGCCGGCCAGAACCGCACCGACGATCGATCCCACGGCGATCATCAGGGCGACCGGCAGGATGCGGACGCCGGTCGACACGGTCCCGTAGGCGCGGATGAACTGGAAGTACTGGGTGATCAGGAAGATGAAGCCGAACAAGGCGAAGTAGGAGACCGTCACGGCGCCGCTGGCCGCCGAGAACGCCGGCGTCCGGAACAGGCTGACGTCGAGCATCGGGTTCGGCCGGCGCCGTTCCACGGTGACGAAGGCAACGGCGATGACCACCGTGAGGGCGAACCCGCCGGTCGACCAGATCGACGTCCACCCCCGGGCCGGCGCCTCGATGATCGTGTATACGAGCAGGCCGATGGCCGCCGACGACGTGACCAGTCCGACCGGGTCGAGCCGGGCGGCGGCGGGGTCCCGCGACTCGGGCACCAGGAACACCGCGAGCAGCGCCGCGACCAGCGCGACCGGCACGAGGCCCAGGAACACGCTGCCCCACCAGAAGTGGGCGAGCAGCAGGCCGCCGGTGAGCGGCCCGACCGCCACCCCGAGCCCGGTGACCGCGCCCCACACCCCGATGGCCCGGGCCCGCTCGGAGCGGTCCGGGTAGGCGTTGGTGATGACCGACAAGGTCGTCGGGTAGATGAGGGCCGCGAAGGCACCCATCACAAACCGCACGGCGACCAGCTCGCCGGCCCCGGTGCACAGCGCCCCGATGGCGCCCGCCGCGCCGAAGCCGATGAGGCCGGCCAGCAGCACCGGACGGCGGCCGAACCGGTCTCCGATCGACCCGGCGGTCAGTACCAGGGCGGCGAAGGCCAGGTTGTAGCCGTCGACGATCCACTGCAGGCTGCGGGTCGTCGCGCCCAGCTGACGGGCGAAGGCGGGCAGCGCCACGTTGACGATCGTGGTGTCGAGGTTGATCGCGAAGGCGGCCAGGCAGACCGCGGCGAGAACCGCGGCCCGGCGGCGGGAACTCATCAAAGGAGGCATCGGTACCACGTCCGTCATCGTCATCAGGTCGACCTCGCGCCAAAGTTGACAGCAGCAACATTGGCAAAGGTGGCATGAGAAGTAGACACTGTCAACATGCCGATCGTCACCGACGCGCGCCCTTACCACCACGGCCGGCTGCGGGAGGCGCTGGTGGACGCGGGCCTGGCCCTGGCCCGCGCCGAGGGTCCCGATGCGGTGGTCCTGCGGGCGGCGAGCCGGGCGGCGGCGGTGTCGCACAACGCGGCCTACCGGCACTTCGCCGACCGCGACGAGTTGCTGCGGGCCGTGGCCGAGCGCTGCATGAGCCGGTTGGCCCTGGTCATGGAGCAGCGCCAGGACGCGCTCGAACCCGACCCGGACCCGGCGGCCCGCGCGCTGTCCCGCATCGATGCGGTCGGCCGGGCCTACCTGGAATTCGCCGCGACCGAGCCGGGCTGGTTCCGCACCGCCTTCGCCGTGCCCGACAAGGTGAACAGCTTCGGCCCCGGCGAAGGGGTCGGCGCCCGCGGTCTCAGCCCCTACGCCCTGCTCGGTGCCGGCCTCGACGACCTGGTCGAGGTGGGCGTGCTGCCGGCCGAGCGGCGCCCCGGGGCCGAGTACGCGGCCTGGTCGGCCGTGCACGGGCTGGCCATGCTGTTCAACGACGGGCCGTTGCGCGACCTGCCGGACACCGAGCGGGCCGTCGCCACCCAGATCGTGCTCGACGTCGTCGCCCGGGGGCTGTAAGTCCGGGGGCGGAATCGCCCGGTAGGTGTCGCCCGGGCGACGGCGGGGTGGAAGCATCGGTCCGTGCACTACCGGGCCGGCGCGTACGGGACCATCAACGCCGTGATCGGCGCGGCCGGCGCTCTCGCCCTGACCGGACTGGCGGTGGTCAGCGGACTGACCATCGGGTCCGGTGAGGGGCTCGCCTGGCCGCTCGTCGGGGGCACCATCGCGGTGGCCGCGGCGGCGGTGATGGCCCTTTACGCGGCGCACGGGGTCAGCACCTGGCGTCCGGTGCGGTGGGAAACCCGGCCCGACGGGTCCGGCGTCCTGTCGATCCCCGACTTCGACGTGCGGCGGGGCTTCTACCGGACGGTCGTGCCGGCCCGGGACATCCTCGACGTGGAGCTGCGGCACCACTTCGCGCCGCGCAACAGTCGCTGGCAGCTCTCCGTCAGCCGGCGGTTCGAGGACCCGGTCACCTGCGACAGCCTCACGAGTTTGCGCGCCCGCAACCAGGACGTCAGCGACACCCGGGCCGGACGGGCCGTGCGGAAGCTGCGGGACCAGGTACGAGCCGCGGCAACCCTCGGTGACCCGCCGGCCGGCTGACCACGGCGCGATCGGACCGTGTCAGTACCACCGCGGGACAGGAGCCGCGCTGATGCCGACACCGACCAATTTTCCCCTGGTCAGCGGTGGTGCAGGCGTTCCAGGGCCCGACGGTCACGCTTGGTCGGCCGGCCGGCGCCCCGGTCGCGGACCCCCGCCACGGTGGCGTCCTCGGTCACCGGCGGGGGGCTGTGGTCGATGAGGCATTCGTCGGCGACGGACGCGCCGACCCGCTTGCTGACGATGCGGGTGACGACCACGATCCGCTGGCGCCCGTCGTGGCGCAGCCGCACCTCGTCGCCCACCCGGACCGGATGCGCGGGCTTGACCCGGTCGCCGTTGACCCGGACGTGCCCGGCCCGGGCGGCCGCCGCGGCCTGGGACCGCGTTTTGACCAGGCGGACCGACCAGATCCAGCTGTCGACCCGCGCGTTCAGCTCCGGCGACGCCATACCGCGACTCTACGAACCGGGCGGGGCGTCCGGGGTGGAACCCGCGGCTTCCCCGGTCGGCGGCGGGCCGGGCCGGGAATCTTCCGACCGGTTGAGCCGGGGAGGTTTTATCGGACCAGTTGAAGCACATATGAACAACTAAGGATCGCCGGCCAACGGCGGCCCCGACCACCGTGACCGGGCCGCGGTCCGGCCCCCGAGAACGAACGAGGTAGGCACATGCCGAGCGTGACGAAGTCGATCGATGTTTCGGTGCCGGTGAGCACGGCGTACAACCAGTGGACCCAGTTCGCCTCCTTCCCGCAGTTCATGGGCGGGGTCGAGTCGGTCAGCCAGACCGACGCAACCCACTCGCACTGGGTGACCAAGATCGGCGGCGTGAGCCGGGAGTTCGACACCGAGGTCACCGAGCAGCACCCTGACGAGCGGGTCGCGTGGAAGAGCACGGACGGCACCAGCCACGCCGGCGTGGTGACGTTCCACCGGCTCGGCGAGGGTCAGACCAAGGTCACCGTGCAGTTGGACTGGCAGGCCGACGGTCTGGTCGAGAAGGCCGGTGCGGTGATCGGCGTCGACGACCACCAGGTGAAGGCCGACCTGGACAAGTTCAAGACCTACATCGAGGGCCAGGGCCACGAGAACGGCGCCTGGCGCGGCAACGTCGACAACCCCGGCACCTGAGAGCCGGGCGACCAGCTGATGCCGGCGACCGGGAAGCGCGTCTTCCCCTTCGCGTTCGAGGGGCGCTACCGGCGGCCGGCCCGGTTGTTCGGTATCACGGTGGCCACCGCGACGGTCACCGTGGACGGAGTGTCGCTGACGGCCCGATTAGGCCCGGGGCGGGTCTCGACACCCTTGTCGAATATCGCCCGGGCGACCGTGACCGGGCCGTACCGGTGGTACACAACCGCCGGTCCGGCCCGGCTCACCCCGTCCGACCGGGGGCTGACCTTCGCCACCAACTCCCACCACGGCGTACAGCTCGACTTCCACGAACCGGTCGCCGGAATCGAGCCCACCGCCCGGCTCCGGCACCCGAACCTGACGGTCACGGTCACGGACTACCGGGGATTGGTCGCGTACCTGGGCCCCTTCGCCGACCAGCCCTGATCCCGGACCGGTGCGGGAGAATCGCCGGGTGGACACCGCGCGGGCCGACCGCCACCCCGACCACCGCTGGCCCGACTGGCGTGACCAGCGCCCGGAAGCTCCCGGGCCCCACCTCGACCACGCGGCGGCCGGGCGCAGCTCGCGGGCCGTCCTGCGGGCCACCAGCAACCACGCCCAGCTGGAAGCCCAGCTCGGCGGCTACGTCGCCGAGGAGCAGGCCCGGCCGGTCATCGAGGCCGGTCGGGCGGCGCTGGCCGGACTGCTCGGACTTCCGACCGATGGGCTGGCCTTCGTCGAGAACGCCTCGGCGGCGCTGGGCCGGCTGCTCATGGTCTGGCCGCTGCCCGACGGAGCCCCGATCGCGATGGTCCCGAGCGAATGGGGACCTAACCTGGAAGCCTTCGCCCGCCACGGCTTCCCGACCATCGAGTTGGCCACCGACGGCGCCGGTCGGGTCGATCTGGCCAGCCTCGAAACCCGGCTGGCCACGGCGCCGCCCGCGGTCGTGCACCTGACCCAGGTCGCGTCGCACCGGGGACTGGTGCAACCGGTCGCCGCCGCCGCCCGGCTGTGCCGGGCGGCCGGCGTGCCCCTGTGGGTGGACGCGGCCCAGGCCGTCGGCCACGTCGACACGGCCACCGGCGCCGACGCCATCTACGGCACCAGCCGCAAGTGGCTGACCGGGCCGCGGGGCGTCGGGATGCTCGGCATCGCCGAGCCCTGGTGGGAACGTTTGATCGTGCCGACGTCGGCGTTGACGCCGGACGGCACCCCGGTCGTGCGGATGCTCGAACCCGGCGAGGCGCACGTGGCCGGCCGGGTGGGCCTGAGCGTCGCGGTCCGCGAGCACCTCGACGCCGGTCCGGCGGACGTGCGCCGCCGGCTGACCGAGGTTGGACGGATCACCCGGGAGACGCTCGCCGATCTGCCCGGCTGGCAGGTGGTCGACGCGATCGACACCCCGTGCGCCATCACCGCCCTGCGCCCGACCGCCGGCCAGGACCTGATCGCGACCCGCGGCCGCCTCATCCACGACCATCACATCGTGACCACGGTGGCCGGCGTGGGCCGGGCCCCCCGCGAGATGACCACCCCGTTTCTGCGGATCAGCCCGCACGTCGACTGCTCCCCCGCCGATCTCGCCGACCTGCGCGCCGCGCTGACCATCCCGACCCGCGCGCCGCGCTGACCATCCCGACCGGGCTCCGTGTCAGCGGGGGATCAGGTGGTCTGCACGGTGGGCGGATGCCCGTTCCAGGTGACGAAGCACGATGACGTGGTGCCGCTCCGGCTGAAGTCGACCCGCAACCAGCCGGCCCCCTGCCAGGCCTGGACCTGCCAGCCGGACTCGGGCGTCGCGGAAACCAGACGGGCCGACGCCGGGGTCGTCTCCAGCACGACCCGGCCACCGGTGAGCTGGTAACCGCGGATGTCCGGGGTTCCGACCGTCGAGGTCGGCCGGGTGGGTGGCGCCGCCGTCCCCCGACCCGGCGCGGGCGCGGAGCTCGCAACCCCGGTGGTGGTCCCGGCCGGGCGGATCCCCGCCGTGCGGCTCGGGACCGGCGCGACGGTCGAGACCGGGACAGACAATGCCGGCGGCACCATCGGCGACCGGGACGCCGCCGACGGGCGGGGGCCGACCGGGATGACCAGCGGCGCATCGCCGGAGACGTCGGCCGACAGGACCTGATGCACGCCGAACCAGGACATCGTCACGGCCAGCGCGGTGGCGGCGACCCAGGCGGCCACCCGGAGCAGGGTTCGGCCCATTACCCCCATGATGCATTATTTGCCAACGTAGGCCATATTTGGGGAGGTAGGCCCCATTCAGGACCGCAGGCCCTACGGTTGCCCGCTATGGCGACAGTTCTGGTGGTCGAAGACGATGCGTTCGTCCGGGCCGCCCTCGTCCGGCACCTGTCGAACGCCGGTCACGCCGTCCGGAGCGTGGGCGCGGCGCTCGACGCGGTCCGCGAGGTGACCCAGATCGGCTGCGACCTGGTCGTGCTCGACCTCGGGCTGCCCGACCTCGACGGCGCCGACGCGCTGCGCATGCTGCGCGGGGTGACCGAGGTTCCGGTGCTCATCGCGACGGCCCGTGACGATGAGGCCGGCATCGTCCGGCTGCTCAACAGCGGGGCCGACGACTACCTGGTGAAACCGTTCTCGCCCGAGCATCTGAACGCCCGGGTGGCGGCCGTGCTGCGCCGGTCGAGCCCGGTCGGCCCGACGCCGGTGTCACGGGTCGGCGAGCTGGTAGTCGATTCCCGGCAGCGCGAGGTGACGCTCGACGGACAGACCGTGCATCTCACCCGGCGTGAGTTCGACCTGCTCGCCTTTCTGGCCGCCCGGCCCGGAGCCGTGGTGCAACGGCGGGAACTGCTGGCCGCCGTGTGGCAGCAGGCCTACGGCGGCGACCAGACCATCGATGTTCATCTGTCGTGGCTGCGGCGCAAGCTCGGCGAGAGCGCGGCCCACCCGCGTTACCTGCACACCGTGCGCGGGGTGGGCGTCAAACTCGAGGCCCCCCGATCATGAGATGGGCCCTGATCAAGGTCGCGGTGGCGGTCACCACCATGGTCGCCCTGGCTTTTCTCGTCCCGCTGGGTCTGATGGTCAACCAGGCCGCGCGGGACCGCGCCTTCAACGGCGCCGACCGCCAGGCCGCGCAGCTGGGCCCGGCGCTGGCCATCACCACCGATCGGACCGCGCTCCAACGGGCCCTGGCCAGTACCCGCGGGGGGGCCGACGGGTTGGTCGCCGTGCACGTTCCCGACGCGTCGGGGGCGCTGACCACGCTCGGTCAGCCACGAGCCAGCGCGGCCCAACTGGCCGCCGTCGCGGTCGGCGGCCGGTCGACGACGGTCCGGACGGCCGGCGGCTTCGCGGTGCTGCAGGCGGTGGCCGTGACCAATGCGCGGATCGCGGTGATCGAGGTGTTCGTGCCCCGGGCGGCGCTCCGCCAGGGCGTGACCACCGCCTGGCTGGTGCTCAGCACCGTCGCCGCGGCCCTGGTCCTCATCTCGGTTCTGGTCGCCGACCGGCTCGGCACCCGGATCGTCCGGGCCGCCCGACTGCTGGCCGCCGCGACCCGGGACCTGGGGGCCGGTGATCTCGACGCCCGGGCCCCGACCGCCGCCGCCGGAATGCCGCCCGAGCTGCGCGACGCGGCGATCGCCTTCAACGCCACGGCCGACCGGGTCCAGCAGTTGCTGGCCGCCGAGCGGGAGCTGGCCGCCGATCTGTCGCACCGGCTGCGCACCCCGTTGACCGTGCTGCGCCTCAACACCGCCGTCCAGGACGGGGTCGACGCGGCCGACCACACCCGGCACGCGGTGGCCCAACTCGAACACGAGGTCGATCTGATCATCCGGGCGGCCCGCAGCCGCGGCACCGACCAGGCGGTGGCCCTCCGGTGCGACGCCGCCGACGTCGTCCGCGAACGGACCGCGTTCTGGTCGGCGTTGGCCGAGGACCAGGGCCGCCCCTGGCGGGTCGACGGTGTGGAGCGGGCCCGCCCGGTCCCGGTTTCGCGGGCCGACCTGGTAGCCGCGCTGGACTCCCTGCTGGGCAACGTCTTCCGGCACACCGACGAGGGCGCGGCCTACGCGGTCGAGCTCAGCGGCAGCGACCGGACCGTCACCGTGCGGGTGCTGGACGCGGGGCCCGGCATCGCCGATCCGGAGGCGGCCCTGCGGCGGGGCGCCGGGAACGGTGGCGCGGGCTCGACCGGCCTCGGCCTGGACATCGCCCGGCGCGCGGCCGAAGCCACCGGCGGCGAGCTGACCATCGGCCGTTCCCCGCTCGGCGGCGCGGACCTCCGGTTGCGCCTGCGGACGACACCCGGCCCGGGGTCGGGCCGCACCGGTCCGATCCGGACCCGGCACCGCCGGGAGCGCGCTTCCCTAAATCCGTCTTAAGAGACTTTCTGGTCTACCTGAGCGACGTTCGCGGACACCTCTGCGCGGATTAGCGTCCGCCCGCGAAAGCCCATTCGAGGAGGACCCGCCGCAATGTCATCCCCGCCAGGTCGGCACCGTCGCCGTCGTCGTCAGCTTTTCTCCGGCGCCGCCGTGGCCCTCGCGATCGGCGGCGGAATCGCCGTCGCCGCGATTCCCCAGTCGGCCAGCGCCGCCGGACTCGGCGCCACCTTCACCAGGACCGCCGACTGGGGCACCGGTTACTCCGCCCGGTACGAGGTAACCAATACGAAAGGCGCTCCGGACCGGTTCACGCTCGTCTTCGACCTACCGGCCGGCGCCCGCCTGACCTCGCTGTGGAATGCCGCGTACCAGGTGAGCGGGCCGGAGGTCACCGTTACTCCGGCGGCCTGGCAGCCGACCGTCGCGCCCGGCGCGTCCGTCGACATCGGCTTCGTCGTGAGTGCGCCGGGCGGCACCGCCGATCCGAGCGCCTGCCGGATCGACGGCGCCGACTGTTCCACGACAGCCGGCTCCGCGCCCGCCCCGGGCGCCACCACCGGGCCGCCGGTACTGGCCAGGCCGACGCCCCCCACATCGCCGGCGGCGACGTCTCCCCCCACGTCGTCGCCGGCCCCCACGCCGAGCAGCGGCCCGAGCAGCGCCGCGCCGCCCGCCCCGCCGGCGACCGCCGCCGGCGGCCGCTTCGCGCCCTACGTCGACACGTCGCTCTACCCGACCTACGACCTGCTGGCGACCGCGAAGGCCAGCGGGGTCAAGGACTTCACCCTCGCCTTCGTCGACTCCGGCGGCGGGTGCACGCCGAAGTGGGGCGGGATCACCGGCCTGACCCAGGACGGGGTGCCCGGGCAGATCGGGGCCCTACGGGCCCTCGGCGGGGACGCCCGGGTCTCCTTCGGCGGCGCCAACGGCACCGAGCTGGCCCAGGCCTGCACCGATGCGACGTCGCTGGCCGCCGCCTACGGCCAGGTCGTCAGCGCCTACGGCCTGTCCAAGCTCGACTTCGACATCGAGGGCGCCGGCCTGGCCGACACCGCGGCCAACACCCGCCGGGCCCAGGCCGTGGCCCAGCTCCAGCACCAGGCCACCGCGCAGGGCCGGACCCTGGACGTCTCGTTCACCCTGCCCACGCTGCCCTCGGGCCTCACCCAGGACGGGGTGAACCTACTGACCAACGCGAAGAGCAACGGGGTCGCGGTGGGCGCCGTCAACGTGATGGCGATGGACTACGGCGACGGGGCCGCGCCGAACCCGGCCGGAAAGATGGGGGAATTCGCCATCGACGCCGCGACCGCGACCCAGGCCCAGGTCAAGAGCGTTCTGGGGCTGTCGGACGCCGACGCGTGGGGGCATGTGGCCGTGACCCCGATGATCGGGGTGAACGACACGGCCAGCGAGGTGTTCACCGTCGTCGACGCCCGGCAACTGGTCGCGTTTGCGGCCGGCAAGCACCTGGCCGGACTGGGCATGTGGTCGGCGGCCCGCGACCAGCCGTGTGCGGGCGGCGCGGCGGGATTCGCGCAGCCGATCTGCAGCAGCATCGATCAGCAGCCGCTCGACTTCACCGGAGCGTTCGCCGCCTTCTGATCACGCGGCCGGCGCGGGTCCCCCGCCCGTCGCCGGCCGCTTTTCCGGGCCGGGTCCGGACCTCACCGTCCGGGCCCGGCCCCCACCGTCCAGATCACCCCGTGGGTCGTCCCGCCGGCGGTGGTGGACGTTCCGACGATCACGTTGCTGTTGGTGAAGTCGCTGGTCCGGACGGTCGTTCCGCCGAGCGACGGGAGGGCCGTCACCACCCCGGCCCACCACACGGCGGCGCTCTCGATGCCCCCCGACTGGCCGCTGGCCAGCGCGATGAGCCCCTGGTCGTTGATGCCGAGCGACACCCCGAGCCCGGCCGGCACCGGTAGCGCGCTCATCCGGCCGGCGGTCCACTCGAACACCGAGCTGCTGCCGGACGCCGACTCGCTCGTCCCGACGATGGTGCCGGCCGCGTTCATGGCCCGGATCGTGTCGACGGGCTGGGTGTTCTGCCCGCCGAGCGTTCCGAGGTCCGTGGACGGTCCACCCGACCAGCGGAAACCCCCGTACCGGCCACCCGGCGTGTCCCCGTAGCCGGCCACCTGGCCCGCATTGTCGAGCGCCACCGGGCGGCCGTTCCCGATGCCCGCCGGAGGCACGACCGGTACCTCCCCGCGGGCGCGGTCCCATCGGAATCCCTGGGCCCCGCCGTCCGGTCCCTGCGTGCCACCGATCACCTGGCCGAGGTCATTGAGGTCCGTCACCCCGGTGAACGTGGTGGACGGCCCGATCTGGGTCGACCGGCCGTTGTCCCACAGGTAGCCCCAGGCCCGGAGGTCCGTGACGTCGAAGTGGAGGAACTGCAGGAGGATCTGGCCCCGCGCGTTCACCGCGACCGGAACGACGAAATCCTCGGCGGCGGTCGGGTTGGCCAGGACGGTGACCGTCCCGCGTTCCCACCGGACGGGCAGGTTGTGCCCCGGCGCGGCGACCCAGCCGGCCAGCACGCCGCTGTCATTCATGGCGACGACGTTGATCGGTTCACCCTGGTATTCCAACGGTTGGAGGGTGGAACCGGTCCGTAGGTAGGTCCGGTCATCGTTCGCGGTGACGACCACCTGGCCACGGTTGTTGACCGGCCCGACCGCTTTGGCCGGACCGAGGTCGACCACGCCCACCGGGACGCGACCGACGGACGGGCTGGGCCGGGCCGCTGACCCGGTCGGGGCCGCCGCCGCGCCGGGCGTTCCCGAGAGCATCCCCAGGCCGGCGACCATGAAGATCATCAGCCACGGGCGGTTCCATCGACTCCAGCGACGACCGGACACGCGCATCGACCTCCACTCAGCCCACCACGACAGCGTGGGGATCTTGGCACGTTCCGTGAACAACGTCGATGATCTCGATCGCCGATGGCCCGAAGGTCGGACGGGACGAGGTGCCCCGCCGGGTCACCGGTCCGAGCCAGCCACGATGATCGGTCGATCGGGCGGGCGGCGGGACTCCGGCCGACCCACGACGGCAGGAGTGGGCATGGCACGCGGCAGTGACGAACTGGGTCCCGACTTCGCGTGGTTGTGGCGCGCCTATGCGGTCAGCGCCCTCGGGACCTGGCTGGCGCTGGACGCCTTCCCCCTGATCGCCATCCTCGTGCTGCACGTCAGCGCCGCGCAGGTCTCGCTGATCCCGGCGACCAGCGGCGCGGTCGGCGCCCTGCTCGCGGTTCCGCTGGGCCCGTGGATCGAGTTCCGCTCCAAGCGCCGGTTGATGATCCGGGCCGACCTGATCCGCTTCCTGGCTCTGCTCACCGTGCCGGCCGCCTACGAGCTGGGGATGCTCAGCTATCTCCACCTGCTGGCCGTGGCGGTGGTCGTCGCGGTTGCGGACATCGTGTTCGTCGGGGCCAGCGGCGCGCACCTCAAGGCCCTCGTGCCCCGGCCCCGGCTCCTGACCGCCAACGGCCGGTTCGAGTCGGTCACCTGGATCTCGACGGCCATCGGTCCGCCGCTGGGCGGCGCGCTGATCGGAGCGGTGGGACCGGTGGTCACGGTGGTCCTGAACGCCGTCAGCTTCCTGCTGTCGGCGGCGGGCATCCGCTCGATCGCCAGCCCCGAACCGGCCCCGCCCCGCCCGGCCGGCCCGCACAACCCGGCCGGTCGGCCGGGCGGATCGCGGTGGGCCGACGTCACCGACGGGTGGCGCGCGATCGCGGCGGATCGCACGCTGCGGATGCTCCTGGCCAACGCGATGCTCGTCAACGGGCTCATCATGGCGACCGCTCCGCTCCTGGCCTACCTGATGCTGCACGATCTCGGTTTCACGCCGTTCCAGTATGGGCTGTGCTTCGGCGTTCCGTGCCTGGGTGGCATTGCCGGCGCCCGGATCGGGCCGCTGCTCGTCCACCGCTTCGGGCGCCGCCGGATCCTGCTCGGGTTCGGCGTGGCCCGGGCGCTGTGGCTCGGGTGGCTCTCGTTCCTGGGCCCCGGTCTGGCCGGTATCCCGCTGGTGATCGCGGTCGAGGGTGGGATGATCATCTGCATGGCGGTCTTCAATCCCGTCCTCGCCACCACCCGCCTGGAGCGCACCGCCGACCACCGGACAGCGCGGGTGCTGACCGCCTGGACCATCACGTCGCGGGCCACCATCGCCGTCACGACCGTCGCCTGGGGCCTGTTGGCCAGCCTCACCAGCCCCCGGATCGCGATCGCCACCGCCGGGGTCCTGATGCTGGCCGGCTGCGGGCTCCTGCCCTGGCGCTCGGACGACGACCCGGGCCGGGACGCGGTTCCGGCGCTCACGGCGCCGGCCGCGTCGTGGCCGGCTTGACCTGAAGTCCACTTCAGGTTTTAACGTTTCCCGTGACTGCCCCGGAGCGATGTGGTGGAGGACCGGCTGATGACGAAGGTGTACCGGGTCGACAAGTTCGTGGTGCCCGATCACGTCCGGGACGAATTCTGGACCGAGGTGCGGCGAACCCACGCCGTCCTGCGCGTGCAGCACGGATTCCTGGACGACGCGCTGTTGGAAAAGCGGTCCGGGGCCGGTCGTTTCAATGCCGTCACGATCGTGCGGTGGTCGTCGGAGGCCGACCTGCCGGCCGCCCGGGCGGCGGTCGAGAACGCCCACCGGGCGGCCGGATTCGAGGCGGCCGCATTCTTCGCCCAGGCCGGCATCGAGGCGGACCTGGCCAACTACACGACGGTGGCGGGTTAGCGGCCGGGTTCCGGGCGGCCCGACACCGCCGGATTCACGACATTGATCGGCCGGCCGGCGGCGTAGGCGTTGATCTGGTCGAAGATGTCGGCGAACTGCAGGTCCCATTCCTCGTGGGTCACATAGCCGATGTGCGGCGTGCCGATCACATTCGGCAGTGTGAGCAGCGGATCGCCGGGATCGCGCAGCGGCTCGGTGTCGTAGACGTCGAGGGCCGCCGAGCCGGGCCGGCCGGCGCGGAGCGCGGCGACCAGCGCGCCCGGTTCGATCAGACCCGCCCGACTGGTGTTGACGACCAGGGCGGTCGGCTTCATCCGGGCCAGGTCGGCTTCCGTGACCAGGCCCCGGGTGCCCTCGACGAGCCGGAGGTGCAACGACAGCACATCCGAGGTCGCGAAGAACGCCGCCCGGTCGGCGGTCACCGCCCAACCGTCGGCGACCGCCCGGGCCCGGGCCTCGGGCCGACCCCACACCTGGACGTTCATACCGAACGCCCGGCCGTAGCCGGCCACGACCCGACCGATCCGGCCGTAGCCGTAGATGCCGAGGGTCTGGCCCCGCAGGGTGTGCCCGACGCCCGCCTGCCAGCCACCCGCGCGCAGCGACGCCACCTGCCCGGGAATCTGACGCATCGCCGCGAGGACCAGCCCCCAGGTCAGCTCCGCGGTGGCATAGGACGGCGAATCGCTGTGCAGATTCGACGAGACGGTCACCCCGCGCCGCGTGCAGGCTTCGACGTCGATCTGCGGATACACGCTGCGCTGGCTGATCAGGCGGAGCCCGGGCAGCCGCTCGAGCAGCGGGGCCCGGATCTCGGTCCGCTCCCGGATCAGGACGAGGGCCTCGCAGTCCGCCAACCGGGCGGCCAGCGCGTCGACCGCCTGGACATGGTCATTGAAGATCGTGACGTCGTGGCCGGCGAGCCGCTCGAAGCAGTCGAGCCCCCGAACGGTGTCGAACCAGTCGTCCAGAATCGTGACCCTCATACCCGCTCCCTGCCGGTCGGCCATACCCGCTCCCTGTCGCTCGTGCCCACTCCGGGCGGGTGGTGTTGCCCTCCGGCCCGGAGGCCACGGCGCGGGTCGAGAAAGTCGTCGATCCGCCGGAGAACCCCCCGCAAGCCCGGTATCTTCCGAACGCCCGGGGCCTCGTGACTGCTTCGGTGACGGGCTCGGTCGGCGTCAGTCGCACTCGTCGCCGACGTCGATGTTGCCCGGCTCTTCGCGACCCAGGGCTACCGGGCGACCAGCATCGAGGCGATCGCCACCGGAGCCGGCGTCGCGACCCGCGGCCGGCCGTGACCCGCGGCCGGTGATCGGGCCGGCTTCCTGACTACCGACTGCAAACTAAGACGGTTGACTCTGCCCGTTCCCGCGTGTTTCGATGCCCGGCGTGATTTCCCCGTCGGCCAAGGAGCAGATCGTCCGGGCCGCCGAGCAGTTGTTCGCCGAACGGGGCATCGACGGGGTCTCTCTGCGACAGATAGGCGTCACGGCCGGTAACGGCAACAACTCCGCGGTCCAGTACCACTTCGGGTCGAAGGAAGAACTGATCCGGGCGATCTTCGAATACCGCCTGCCGAACCTGTACGAGCGGCGCCGGATGCTCATTGCGCGGGGTCGCCCGGCCGACCTCCGATCCTGGGTCGAGTGCTACGCACTACCGATTCTCGAACAGGGCGAACAGAAGGGGAGCCACTATCTCGGCTTCGTGGCGATGCTCCAGCAGCATGGTCGCCGCGACGTCCTCGAGCACATCGGCGAGGACTTCCGGCGGTCGATACCCGACTTCGCCGACCAGCTCAAGCAGCTGCTCCCGCACGTCCCCGAGCCGCTGCGGACCCACCGCGTCCACCAGGCGCTCGCGTTCAGCATCCAGGCCGCGGCCGATCGCGAGCAGGCCCAGGCCGCTGGCGAAAACGTGCTCCCCTTCGCCGTCCACGTCAGCGATCTGCTGGACGGCCTGTTGGGCTTTCTGCAGGCGCCGGTGTCCCCGATCTCGCTGGCGGCGCTCGAAAACACCGATCCCGACAGCCTGGCCCGGCCCCTGCTCCCCTGACCCCAGCGGCCCTGACCCGGTCCGACCGCCGGCCACGCAGAGCCCCATCCGGCCGATGACCACCTCCGGCCCCTATCGAAAGGAAACTGATGACCGCGGTAATGCAGGGCGTCCGTGTTCTTGAGGTCGCCGAACACACCTTCGTGCCCGCCGCCTCCGCGCTCCTGTCCGACTGGGGCGCCGAGGTCATCAAGATCGAGCACGTCGAGCGGGGCGACGCCATGCGGGCGCTGGCCTCGTCGGGGATCGCGGTCGTACCGAAAAACGCCCACGTCCTGCTCGAGCACTCCAACCGCGGCAAGCGCAGTTTGGGGCTGGACCTCACGTCCGACGCGGGCCGCGACATTCTCTACCAGCTCGCCGGGACGTGCGACGTCTTCCTCACCAACAAGATGCCGAGCGTGCGCTCGAAACTGAAGATCGACCTCGAGACCATCCGGGCCCACAATCCGAACATCATCTACGTGCGGGGGACCGGCCAGGGCGAACGCGGTCCCGACGCGGACAAGGGCTCCTACGACTCGCTGGCGTTCTGGGCCCGCGCGGGTGTGGCCGTCGGGGTCATGCGTCCCGAGTACGGCGACGTGCCGGTGCCGCCGGCCCCCGGTTTCGGAGACTCCCTGGGCGCCATGACGATCGCCGGCGGGATCATGGGCGCCCTGTTCCACCGGGAGCGGACCGGCGAGGCCACGACGGTGGACGTGTCGCTGCTGGGCACCGGGATGTGGGCCATGGGCCAGGCCCTCGCCCTGTCCCTCCTGCTCAATGTTCCCTGGACCCCGCCGGCGGTGGGTGCGCCCCGGTTGAATCCCCTGACCGGCAACTACCAGACCTCCGACGGGCGGTGGCTCTCGTTCACCTGCCTGCAGGCCGGCAAGTACTGGCCGCTGATGGCCGAAGCGGTCGGCCGACCGGAGCTGGCCACCGATCCGCGTTTCGCTACGCATGAGGCCCTGATGGCCAACAGCAACGAGGCCATCGCGATCCTGACGAAGGTGTTCACCGAGCGCACCTTGGCGCAGTGGCGCGAACAGCTGGAAAACTTCGCCGGACAGTGGACGGTCGTTCAGGACACCCTGGAGGCGGCGGCCGATCCGCAGTCGGTCGCCAACGGCTACGTTCAGGACTGCACGACCGCTGCCGGCGTCCCGTTCCACCTGGCCGCCGCGCCTGTGCAGTACAACGAGCAGCCGGCCACGCCCGGACGGGCCCCGACCTTCAACGAACACGGCGACGACGTGCTCGCCGAACTCGGTCTCGACTGGGACACCATCGTCGACCTCAAGGTGCGCGGCGTCGTAGCGTGACCCCCACCTCGACCGATCAGGAGAAGATGACATGACGGTTTTTGATGCGTTCCGGTATGACGGTAAGCGGGCTCTGGTGGTCGGGGGGGCGACCGGGATGGGGGCCGGGGTCGCGGAGTTGGTCCAGGCCGCGGGGGCTGAGGTGGTGGTGATGGACTTTGCCGAGGTGACGTTGCCGGGCGCGAAGGCGATCCATGTGAACCTGGCTGAGGTGGCTTCGATCGACAGCGCGGTGGATGCGCTGGGTGGGCCGGTGGATGCGCTCTTTTCGTGTGCGGGGGTGGCGGACGGGACGCCCGGCATCGAAAAGATCAACTTTCTGGGTCACCGGTACCTGATCGACAAACTGCTGGCCGGGGGTTTGTTGGGGCGGGGTGCGTCGATCGGGTTCATTTCGTCGGCGGCCGGTCTGGGGTGGGAGGCGAATCTGCCGTTGTTGCGGGAGTATCTGGCGATCACCGATGTGGCTGAGGCTTCGGCGTGGGCGGTGGGGCACGGTAAGGCTGATTACATGTGGTCGAAGCAGGCGGTGTGTGCGTATGTGGCCAGTCAGGCGATGCCGTTGTTGAAGCAGGGGATCCGGATCAACGCGATCTGCCCG
>JAMFSN010000136.1 GCA_026225295.1 Frankia alni | reverse complement strand
CCTTCGGATCAACGTCCGCTCAACGTGGGCCGCCGCGCCCACGCGCCACGGCGAAGGCATACCCGAGTTCCTACCGTAGTACCGCCACGGGGCGCTCCTGCTGCTCGTCGGCCATCGACTCGACGCCTACCCTTCCGTGGTCGCGCGGCCGCCTGCCAACGCCGGGCCCAGCCAGGCGTTCGGCGGTGACGAAACCACCCGGCTTCGTCGCCAGGCCGGATCAGAGCCGGGAGGACCCCCTGGGGAAACGGGGGCGGGAGTTGCACGGCTGACACATCGGCGACCCGCGGGCCAACGACGCTGACAAGATCGCGAACGAGCAAACAGCGCCCAGGCCGGCCTGCCATCTTGGTGACCTGGGAGGCGCCAGATGGGTCTGTTCAACCGTTCCGCCAGCAAGATGGCGGATCGAACCACGCTGCTGCTGGCCGCCGACCCCGGCAGCGCACTCCTGGACGCGGCCCGGCTGTACGACCCGAACGTGTATAGATGGCACGGCCGGCTGGTCATCCGCAACGGGGTGCTGCTGTTCGGCCCGGTACCGGTTACTCCCCAGCTCGAGCAGCAGGCCGAACTGCCGTCGAGCAGCCCCCGGTACCACCAGCCGTCGCGGTAGACGGCCGCCAGTCCTTCGACGAGGGCCCAGGCCTCGGCGGGGATCTCCGTCGCGCCGCTGAACGCGATCGTCGGCACGGCGATGCTGACGGCCAGGTCGTGGACCTGACGGTCGCGCGGCGAGGACCAGTTGTTCGTCCCAGACTTCCAAGCGCCCCCGCAGGGAAGTCCGACGCCCCCTGGTCGATACCAACGGCGTCGTTGGACGGTGCTACCGCCGTTCCCGCCACAGCGTGGTCGCGATCCAGGCCAGCTCGGCGGGGGCGCCGGCCGATGCCAACCCGATCGTTACCCACCGGGCGGCGGGGATGCCGCCCGGTGGGACGAGCGCGATCGCGACCCCGGCCAGCAACGAGACGATGCCCAGGTGGTAGGCCGCCCGGGTACGACCGGCCCACCGGGACGCGCGCTCGGCGTGCGCGCCCTGGACGTTGCGCAGCCAGACCGTCGGCCGGCCCCGGGGGAGCTCGTCCGGGTACCACGCGGCCAGCTCATCGGGCGCCACGTCGTAGCGCCGGGCCCACACAGCGCACTGGACGGCGACGATCTGAGCGAGACCGGCCAGGACGAACAGGGTCAGGGCGACGTTCGGCCACCGGGTGAAGCCGGGCCCCGGCCCGATTCCCTGCAAGAAGATAGACGTCATCGTGAACGCGGCGCCGGCCAGCAACGGGGCGGCGAGGCCGCCGGCCGACTCGATGCTGCGCGGGTAGCCGAGCGGGGTGGGCGGTCGCCACGGGCTGCGCGGGCCGGGCGGCCGCGGGCTCCGGCGCCGGCCGGGCGGCCGGGCGGAACCGGTCACCGCCCGGCCCCCCCGCCGGACGGGCGCGGATGGTCGTGACGGCCGAAGCGGCCACAGACCGGGCAGATGTCCTCCTCGCCGCCGACGGCGCTGGGCGCGTCCCCGCTTTCGGTGACGCGCCAGCTCGGCTCGACCTCATACGCGTCGAGTTCGGGCAGGTTGAGCGCGCGGCGCAGGTCCCGGGCGACGAGAGCGGGATCGGGGCGCTCCGGACCGCTGACCGCGACCGCCGCGTCGAGGCTCTCCGGCGGCTGCAGGCGGACGTCGGTCAGCGTCCCGCCCTGCGCCGCGAGGGCGACCCGCAGCGCCTCCCGGCCGCGCGGGCCGGCCAGCACCGGATGGTCGCGCTCCGGCACCTCGACGCGCAGGATCAAGCGCAGGGGCGGCGGCGGGCTTGACATCGTTCGGGTTCTCCTCGCTCGGGGGCCGGGCTGGGGCCCGGCGTCGGTCGGGGCGGCCCCGGCCCCGGGTCATCAGGCGCCCCGGGTCGTCAGGCGCCCAGGTAGACGTAGGCGGCCCACTGCAACGGGTGGGCGTGGGCGCGGGTACTCCCCCAACTCCCATTGGGCGCGGTCGAGGCGCCGGGCGGCGCGGCTAACTCGCCGAGGTGAGGAAACGCGTCCGCCTTCTGCCCGTTGGTGGTGTCGCGCAGCCATAGCTGGGCGGCGCGCAGCGCCAGGGCCGGTGGCATGCTCTCCGAGCGCCACAGGTGAAGGAACCGGGCGACGAGGGCGACCGGTCCGGACGAACCGCGGATGGGCCACAAAGTGCCGACCACCCCGGCCGCCCCGGCCTGGAGCAGGCCGGCGGGCAGCCCCACCACCTCGTCCGGCAGCGTGGTGCCCACCCGCGCCGACTCGCACGCGCACAGGATCGCCACTCGCAGCGCCAGCGGCTCGCCGCCCATCAGCTCGCGCACGGTCAGCTCCCCGTCGGCCAGTCGGAGCCCACTGTCGAGGGGGCGGTCGAGGCGCGCCCGGCCGTGGCAGGCGAACAGCGCCGTATGCGCGTCGGCCAGCGCCGCCGTTACGGCCTGGCGGGTGGCAGCGCCGCCCGCGAGCGGTGGCAGGGTCTCCGAGGCGAAGCTCGTCCGGGCCGCCGCGATCTGGCCCTCGGCCGCCAACCGGGGGTCGGGTTGGGTGACGACGAGGGCCGGCGCGGCCGGCAAGGACCGGGCGGCGGCCGACGCAGCCTGCGCGGCCCGCGCGTTGGGCGCGTAGCGCACGGCGAGGTCGTCGAGCAGGTAGCGCTGGCCTACTCCCGCGCCGGTGGGGCTGGCCGCGTGCAGCGGCAGGAGCGCCAGCCGCCCGGTCGCTACGAGGACGGCGTTGGGGCGGCCCCGCAGCAGCCGCGCGACCGTTCCCATCGCCGCGTCCCACATCCAGACCGTGATCGGGTCGTAGCGGCGGCGGTAGTCGCCGTCGGCGGCGGCCAGGAACGCGTCGGTGCGGCGGCGGACCTCGTCCAGGGTGAGCGCGGGGAGCTCGACGGCTTCCGTGCGCGCCCCGTCGACGACCACCGCGACGCCGCCGCCGTCGGTCGCGGCCAGGTAGACCAGGGGCGTTCGCCGCGCGATCCGGCGCAGCGCCTCGGCGTCGGGCGGTCGCAGGAAGGTCTCGTAGCCCTCGACCCGGCGGATACGCCCCACCACCTCGTCGAACTCCCGCTGCAGCGCCTCGCGGGGGCCGAGCGAGGCGGCGGTCGGTTCGTCGAGGCCACCGGCGGCGGCTACCGCGTCCAGGCGGTCCAGCTCACGGGCGAGGTCGCGGAAGCGGGCGGCGAGTGTGGCGTCGGCGCCGCGGTCGAGCCGGGCCAGGTCGGCCCGGTCCCGTTCCAACACCGCGGACAGCAGCAGGGCCCGGCCGGTCTCCAGGGCGACGGCCGCATCGGTCGGGTCGACCGGGTCGCCGGCGGTGTGGGCGCGGACGGTGGCCAGGGCGGCCCGCGCGGCCAAGCCCTCGCCCTGGCGGATGGCGTCTTCCGCGTGGTCGCGGACCAGCTGGACGGCAGCCAACCCATGCAGCCCGCGCACGGTCGTCCCGTATGCCTCCGCCGCCCACGCCCACTTCCCGCGCCGCCAGGCCCATATCGCGAATCCGGCCGACGCCTCGAAGGTCGGTCGGGCCGCCGTACGCAAGCCGGCCACGCTCACCGTCTGGAAGCTCGAGTGGGCCTCCTCGGCGTCGGCGGGCCGCCCGCTGAGATCGGCCCGCAAGCAGAGCACGTCCGTGACGATGAACTCGGCGCTGATGCGCAGCGGAAACCCGGCGGGCAGTGCCCGGTAGGCGTCACGAACGTGGGCGACGGCCCGGTCGGCCTCCGCCCGGTTGTCGTCGCGCACGGCGCGAACGGCCAGGATGTAGGCGACCCGGAACCCGAGCATGATCTTCGCCAGGTCGCCGGTGACGAGCCGCACGGCCTGCTGGTAGGCGGCCAGCGCCTCGTCCAGATCGCCCGTGGACGGGGAGGTCGGATCGTCCAGACCATCCCGGTGCCGTTGCAGCAGGCACTCCCCGAGCTGCGCGAGCGCCGTCCCGGTGGCCGCCGTTGCCGCGCCGCCACCGGCCGCCCGCCGGGCGAGCGCGATCGCTTCGTCCCGCGCGCCCGGGACGCGCAGCTGGCGATGGGTGAGCTCGAGAAGGGTGGCCAGGTTTGTGATCACCTCGGCCTGCTTGGGATCGCCCTGAGGCACGGTCTCGACCGCTTCGCGCTGGGCGGCGACAGCGTCCTCGAGGTAAGCCCGCGTCCCCGTTCGGTTGTACTCGGACAGCAGCCGCATCGCTTCGGCGTCGCGTTCGAAGCCGCGAGCCCGGAGAGGGCCACCCAGTTCGTTGCTGGAGGGCGAGGCGCGGCGCTCGGACGTCAGCCGGCGATGCCAGTCGAGGAACCGGACGTCGTTGCTGTGTATGTAGAGCGCCTGCAGCCCCTGGGTCAGGTTGGCGATCATCGCCGGCTGGTCGGCAACCCAGGTGCCGTTGGCGGACGCGAAGATGTCGTCGAGGAGGGCAACGGCGCGCTCCGCGTCCGGGTTGGCCTGCTCGAGGCGGTACTGCGTACGGGCCGTCAGGAGGGCGAAGAGGTTGCATCGCAGGATGACCCCGTCCCGCTCGGCCAGCGGGACCAGAGTGATCGCCTCCGACAGGCGCGCGATTGCCGCGTCGAGGTCGGATAAGGCCCGATCCCGCTCGAAGCGCTGGTAGTAGGCGGCCGCGGCGCCGCCGAGGGCAAGCCCGCGATCGGGCGTGCCGGCCCGGGACGCCCATACCGCCGCCTCGGCGTCGGACACGAGGTCGTCCGGCACGGTGCCCGCGTGGGCCAGCCGGTACATGCGCAGGTCGGCCTCGAGGACCTCGCGATCGGGGCTGCCGGCCGGAATCCCCTCCAGCGCCTGGGTGACGGTGGCGATCGCGCGTTCCAGGTCGCGGGGCGCGCCGCCGTCGCAGCGGTGCCGGGAGTAGAGCGACCGGGCCAGGTTGAGCAGGAGCACGTAACGCGGCAGGCCGCCGGCCGGCGCGGCCAGCGCCGCCTCGTCCGCGGCGACGGCCGCGTCGACCTCGCCGCAATCCACGAACGCGTTCCGCGCCCCGCTCACAGATCGTTCGTCGTATGGACCAGGTGGATGTTGTGCACATCCTGGACGTACTTCGGCCGGGCGATGACGCGGAAGGCCCAGTCCGACGTCGGCTCGTCCAGACCACGCAGAAGCACCTGCCAGGCGGGAGTCGAGCTGACCGCGTTGTGGATCGGCAGCGAGATGAAGTCGGTGAGGACGGCCAGGAAGGACCGAAGCTGCCAGCTGCCCGTGAACACCCGCTGGTCGGCGTTCGCGGCCCACATCCGGTGCGGCCGGACCAGATCCTCGGCCTCGGGAACGCCGTCGGAGCACCACGCGGCCACGCCCACCATTTCGACGTAGCGGTGCAGGCCGTCGATGGACCGGATGGGCAGGAGGTTCTTCGCCAGCCAGCCGACGAGCAGGCTGGTCGCCAGCGACCGGACGGCCGCAGTTGCATAGGCGTCGGCCGCCGACTCGTGCACGGCCCGCACCGCCGCGACCATCGCCTGTTCGGGGTCGTTCGTCGCGACGAACGCCTGGGTGCGCTGGACGAGCAGGCGCGGGGTCAGCGTGGGCAGCGTCCGGCCGGCGTTCTCCGTTGCGGTGATCGCCTCCCGCGTGCGCCCGTTGGCGAACAGCAGGCTGACCTGGCTCTCCCAGTTGCGGCTCTCCCGGGGCGCGCGGTTCACGGCGACCTGCGCGGCGCCGAGCCCCTCGGCCAGAACGGAGGGGTGCAGGATGTTGCCGCTCTCGTAGCCGGCGGACACGACCCAGGCGAACACCGACGCCGAGTCGGCGTTGTTGGCCCACTGCTCGGTGGCTCGTCGGGCGGCGCGCAGCGCGGCGTCGTAGTCATCGTTGAAGACGTGCGCCGACACCACCCGCCACAGGTCCTCGAGGGTGGCGAAGACCTCGTCCGGGATGTGTTCGGAGGTCGCCCCGCCGCCGACGTCCCCGCCGGTCCCGCGTTTGAGCGCCTCGGAAATCCGCTGGATCAGCCCGACGACCTGCTTGGCCTTCTCCCGGCCGCGCGGATTCCCGCTGCTGGTCTTCGCGTACCAGTCGCGCCGCTTCTTCGCGATGTTGTCGTCAAGGCGATCCGCGCTGTACGGCGGGATGCCGAAGAAGTGCAGCATCTCGTCGTACGTGGGGCGCGCCGGCAGTGCCGACTCCCGCAGCCACGTTTCCTTCGTCGCTGGCATGTCCCCCTCGATCCCCCGTCAGTACCGTTGTCCGGCCTGTTCCTACACGTCGGCCTGCTACTTCACATCGACCGAGGCCAGGAAGCTGCGGGCCGCCTTCTTCTCCAGGTCGCTCAGGTTGCTTTTGCGCTCGACCTCGAACTCGCACAGGAACGTGCCGTCCTGGCCGTCGAACGCCTTGACGCGGATCAGCTGGTCGGCGGTATAGCTCATCTCGACCCGGATCGGGTGGCCTTTCGGCACCGGCCGGGTGAACGTCCCGATGCTGCTACCGAGCTCCCGCACAAACTCGAGGTCCTCGTCGTCACCCTCATTGAGGCGGACGTTGATCTGCTTCTGGTTCGCCGCGGCCGTCTGGTACGTCTCCTCGCGCGAAACGGGGATCGCGGTGCCGGCCGGGATGACGATGGAATTCCTTTCGGTACCGAGCCGCTCGTCGACCAGGACGGTCACCCCGAGCGCGTGGCTGGCCGTGTCGACCGGCGGGGGAATGGCCGCGAGCTGACTGCGCGGGTTGAGCTCGCCGCCGAGTTTCGTGGCCAGGACGGCCGCGCCGCGGGCCACGTCCTCGTCGAGGTTGCGGGAGAACGTCGGCTCGCGGCCGCAGGTGTCAGCCAGCAGCGTGTGGAAGGCCGGGATGCGGCTGGAGCCACCGACCATCAGCACCGTCGTGATATCGGCCGGGGCGACATCGGCGTTCTCGAGCGTGTACAGGGTGATGTCGCCGACCGCCTGGAGCTGCTGCTTGATCAGACCTTCGAACTCGGCCCGGCTCAAACTGAACATCACCGGTCGGCCGCCGGCTGTGATCGGCCTGGTCGAGCTGTCGAGGGAGGACAGCTCCTTCTTGACCTCCTCGGCCTTGGCGTAGGCGTCGGCCTTCGTCCACGGATCGGCGGCGAGGTTGCCGCCGGCCTTGCTGACGGTCTGTTCCATCTGCTCGTAGATGAGCTGGTCGAAGTCGGCCCCGCCGAGCCGGCGGTCGCCGCCGGTCCCCACGACCTCCAGGGCGCCGTCCGCGCCGACGTCCATGATGGTCACGTCGAACGTGCCGCCACCCAGGTCGAAAACCAGCACCCGGCCGGGCTGCCCGGCGTGCTCAAGCCCGTGGGCGAAGGCGGCCGCGGTGGGCTCGTTCAGAATGCGCAGCACGTCCAGCCCGATCAGCTCACCGGCGGACCGGGTCGCGGCCCGCTCGGGCTCGCCGAAGTAGGCCGGGACGGTGATGATCGCCCGCCGCACCGGCTCGCCGAAATGCTCCTCGGCCATCTGCACGAGCTTGCGCAGCACCAGCGACGACAGCTCCTCCGGCGACCACGTTTTGCCATCGACCGTGAACGGCGAGCCGTCGGGTTGGAACGTCCGCTCGCCCATGCCCCGCTTGAAGAGCTTGGCCACGCGGTCGGGCTCGACCACCGCGTACTGCTTGGCCGCCGTGCCGACGACGGGGTCCCCGCCCTGCGGGAAGTAGACGACGGACGGGACGATCCGGTCGCCGTCCTTGCCGGCGATGACCTCGGTGACGCCGTTGGGGTCGGTAAAGGCGACGACGGAGTTCGTCGTGCCCAGGTCGATGCCGATGATGCGATCCACGGTCAGGCCTCGCTAACGGGGGTGAGCGGCTCGTGCTCGGATGGATAGCCCACGGGCCGGGCGGACGCCGGCTCCGGTTCGACGTGGACCTTCGCCCGCACGACAACCTCGTCGAACGACGCCAGGCCGGAGGCGAACACCTGCCGGACCACGCCGCCGCCGCCGATCGTGCGACCTTCGAGCGCTTCGTGGCGTCCCGGGTCGAAGGGTTCACCGACCTCACCGAACTCGCGGTAGCCGGCCTGGCGGAGGATCTCGACGATTTCGGCGTCGATCGAGCCGAAGATCTCCGGGTCGATGTCGAGGTGACGCAGGCGGTGCAGCAGCGCCAGCAGCGACGTCATCGTGGGGCGCTCGCGCCGGGCGTCGAGCCGGCGCTCGGCCGTCTGCAGGCGTTCGGCCAGCGCATCGAAGGCGCGGTCGCGCTTCAGGGCCGCGACGAGATGTGGGACCACCTGATCGAACTCGGCGCGGACCACGTCGGCGACCTGTCCGGCGAGGTCGGCGGCGGGCGCCGACCCGGTGGCCTTCGGTGCAGCGTGTTCAGTCATTCCGTCTCCGCTGTTCTCGGCACCTGGGGCTGTTCTCGGCACCTAGGGCGTGGCCGTGGTCGGCGCCAGCCCCGCCAGGCTGGCGATGCGCGGCGGGAGTTCCGGCGGATGGAAGGCGGCCCGCACCCGCTTTCCGATGATCAGTGCCCCCACACCGCGCAGTCCGAACGTGACCTCGGTGCCGTTGTCGACCGGCCGGAGGTCGGCGGTTATCTGCGACCGCAGCAGACGGCGCGTCAGCACCTCGTTCAGGGCCGCCCACAGGAGCACCGGGGTGAGGAAAAACGCGAGAAACAGACCGATGGCGAAACCGACCAGACCGAAGACGAGCAAAAATCTGAACAGTCCGTTGTAGAATCGGCGCAGGATCTCTGTGAAATGACTGCCGCTCCCGACAATTTCGCGGGCGATGATGTGGCCCGGGTCGGGGCTCGTCACCTCGAACACTCCGGTCGGGAACCCGAACTGGCCGTCGTAGGAACTGTCGAGAAATTCGCCGACGAGCTGAAGCGCGACGGGCGGGGAAACCTTGTTCAACCGCACCGGCGGCAGCGTCTTCGTCCAGAGCCGCAGGACGACGGCGCCGCCGAGCATGACAAAGTAAAGAATGATGAACAGATTGACGAGCATAGGTTACCTCTACGGCGTCCGGCGGTATTCGAGGACTTCACCTGCACGTATGGTCGACCGGAGTGGGTGCGGCCAGGCCCGTGGGTTCGGTGTGCGACGTGGCCGCGCGTACACGAACTCATATGAAGACATACAGATGGAACTGGCCCTTCCCCCGTTGCGACCAGACCTACCGACGAATCGCTGGTGCATAACGTAGCACAGCGGTCACATCCCTCCCCGCCAGACCGGCGGGAACCCCCCAACCCGCCCGTGACCTGCCGATACCGGGGTGGAGGCCCGGATCCGACGGACGTGACCCGGACGCTGGTCGGATGCGTACCGGTCGAGCGCACCGGCCCGGTCTGATCTCAGGGTTTGCGGGCCACGGCGCCGTAGCCGCTGGCCGGCGGCCCGAGCGGCCCGGGTGCCGTATCGGTGTCCGGACGCCACCGGTCAATGCCGGTCAGGCCCGGGTCGATGAGGTCGAGACCGGTGAAAAAGCCGGCGACCTGCGCGTGCGTGCGCATCTGGAACGCGATACCGCGGTTGCGGTACTCGATGGCGCCGGCCTCGGCATCGGGGTCGAGGTCCGCGGTGGCGTGGCTCAACGCGAGGTAGCTACCCGAGGGCAGGGCTTCGAGGAGCCGGGCGACGATGCTGTAGGGGCCGGCCTCGTCCGGGACGAAGTGCAGGACCGCGAACAGGCACAGGGCGACCGGCCGGCCCAGATCGAGGGCCGCCATTTCCGGCGCGGCCAGGATCGTCTCGGGGTTCCGCAGATCGGCGTCAATGTAGGCGGTGTGACCTTCCGGGCAGCTCGTCAGGAGCGCCCGCGCGTGGGTCAGGACGACGGGGTCGTTGTCGATGTAGACGACCCGGCTCGCGGGGGCCACCTGCTGCGCGATCTCGTGGAGGTTCGGGCTGGTCGGCAGACCGGTCCCCACATCGAGGAACTGTCGGACGCCCGCCCGCGCGGCCAGGAAAGTGGTGGCGCGGGCCATGAAGGCCCGGTTCTGCCGGATCGTGGCCCGCAGCGTGGGATGGCGTTGGATCACTCCTTCGGCCGCCGCCCGGTCGATCGGGAAGTTGTCTTTCCCGCCCAGGTAGTAGTCGTACATCCGCGCCGAGTGCGGCACCTCGGGATGCAGGTCGACGGCCGGCGGATCCGGGGCTATCTCCTCGGGTAGTTGATGCCACCGACCCTCGAACCCGACCCTGCCGCTGGGTTCCATCACTGGAGATCTCGCGCCTTCCTGCCCTGCCCCCGTACTGTTGCCGTGAGTGCCGGCCTGCTACCTCCCAGCATCATCCCGCAGTGGCGCACATGCGGGACAACCGGACCCCCCGCTGCCAAACCGGGCCCCCGGCGTGACCGGGCGGCACCCCGTCCGCCAGCGCCCCGCTCACCACGTAGTCGGCCCCGCCCGTCACGGGTGACGCCTCAGGTCGTCCAGCCGGCCAGATCGACGCCCCGCGGGTGCTCGAGCCGGAAGGAGAACCCGATGTCCTGGCGGGCCCCCACGGCCAGCTCCAGGGTCCAGGCCAGCACGCCGAGGTCGGTTCGTTCCTGCGGCTCCGGTTTGAGCTGGACGTCGCGCACCACGACGCTCTCGTGCCGGGAGACGGGCAGCTGGTCGCGGACCGTGACGCGGACCGGGCGGGCGGCGAGGTTGGTCACGCGGATGCGGTACGCCACCTCGACGCTGCGCGCGTTGCCCACGATCCGCTTCCCGGTGGTGCGCCGAACGAGATCCCGTTCGATCCGCACCCGGTCGTCCACGCCGAGGTGCAGTTCGGTCTCCGCGCCGGGAGCCAGCAGGTCCAGCGCGGCGGTCCCGACGAACCCCGACCCGTGGAAGACCGACACCTTCCCGGGCAGCAACGTGTGGTCCGAGGTGTTGGTGACCGTCGCCCGTAGGTGGACCTCGTCGGCCACCTTGGGCGCCGTGAGGTGGTCGAGGGCGGCGACCAGCTCGACGACCGCCACCGTGGTCCGGTGCGGCGACCCGTCCGCGGGGATCGCGACCGGCCGGGCCGGGCGGTACGTCGCGACCGGCCCGGTCACGTCGTGGACCGCCTCCACGTCGCGCGCCGCCGCCCGCCGTCCGCCGCGCGGCATGGGTGCCCCGGCCGAGGCCGGGGCCGACATCGGGAAGGGCACCGGCGGGCCGGCGCCCTCCGGCGCTCCGGCGGCGGCGGCCATGTACTGCTGCATCCGCGGCTGGCGCACGTCGACGTACCACGGCTCCAGTTCCGGGAGCTGCCGGGCGACGGCCGTCCGGGCCGTGGACAGCGTCAGCTGCTCGGCCGGCCAGTCCTCGCCGGTGCTCTGGGACACCATCCCGTACCAGGTCAGCGTCACCCGCTCGCCTTCGACGCGGGCGTCGTACACCGAGGTCCACCCGGCCGTGCGCACCCGGTAGGACAGCTCCAGCTCGACCTCCAGACCCACTTCGGGGTCCGCCTCGGAACCCGCCTCCCGGTCCGCCTCGGGACCGGTACCCGCCGGGGCGTCCAGGGTCACGACGACCCGCCGGGCGTCCGGGGCGTCCCGGTCCGGCCGCCGGGCGGCCTCGCGTTCGGTGGCGGCCAGCTCCCGCTCGACCTCCTCACGCTCCTCCGCCAGCGCCCGCCGACGGTGGTGCACCCCGTCGATCTCCGCGGCCAACGCCCGGCCCGCCGCGGCCAGCGGGGCCGGGCCGGGCGGTTCCCCGCTGCCCGGGTCCCGGGTGTCCGCTTCGATCCCCGCGGGTCCGCCGGCCCAGGCCCGGGCCAGCGCGGAGGCCGCGTTCCGGGCGGCGACGTCGAGAAACGCCCGCCGGGCCCGCTCCGTGTCGTCGGCGTCGGCGAGCTCCGCCAGCCGGCGACGCAACGTCCGCGACCGCCCCCGCAGAACCTCGACCGCCTCACCGACCGCCTCGGCGCGGGTCTGGTGGGCGACCTCCACCCCGAGGAGCCGCACCGGCCCGTTCCCGGTCACCCGCACCGACTCGGGGTCCAGCTCGAGGGGCAGATCGTCCACGGTCACCCGGAACTCGACCTCCCCGCCGGCCGGCCCGGCCAGCCGGACGCGCCCGCGCCGGGTGACCTGGGCGCCGGCCGGGTGGACCACCACCCCGACGATGGGCGCCACCATCGCGACCGGCGCGGGAACGGCAGAGGTGGATGTCGACACGGCAGGCATCGTAATGGCGGGCCCTTCCCCGCTCCCCGGTACCGAACTCCCCGGCGCCCTCAGCTACAGCCGGCGCCGAGCCGTTTCAGCGCGACGCAGAACCCGTTCCGGTTGATCTTCCAGCCGGTGGGGGTCCACACCGCGGAGCTGTTGACGTACACGGGAGCGACACCGGGTCGGTTGGAGACGAGCCGGCCGTTGACCTCGGCCCGGGTCGGGGTCGGGAAGAACAGACTGTCGGACGTGACGCCGGCCCGGACCGAGAGCGTGCCGACCAGGTCGGGGCGGGCGCGGGCCAGCCGGGCCAATCGATTCGTCGTCGTCGCCGGCGACCTCTCGGACGCCATCTGGGCCCGCATCCGCGCGAGGCCGCGCGATGCCTGGCTCTTCACCGAACCGACCGCGCAGCCCAGCACCGCCGCCGTCTCGGCCTCGGACAGGTCGTCGAGATACCGCAGCACCACGACGGCCCACACGGCGGGGAGGACGCAGGTTGAGTCCGGTCGGCCACTTCATGACTCGACTTCATGACCTGGCGGGTAATCGACCGGCCGCGCCGGAGGCCCGGACACTGGCCCGGTAACCGCACACCATGACGGAACGCGACGGAGGAAGAATCACCATGCAGAACTACGCGGTCGGAATCCTGCGGGACATCGAGATGGGACCGTCCATCGTGGAGTACCTGGAGCGGATCGACGCGACGCTGGCCCCGTTCAGCGGCCACTTCATCGTCCATGGCGCCGAGGCCCGCCTGCGTGAAGGCGACGACCCGGGTGCGGTGGTCGTCATCGCGTTTCCGGACGACGACCACGCCGAGCGCTGGTACGCCTCACCCGCCTACCAGGCGATCCTGCCGCTGCGCGCCGACCACTCACGCAGCACGGTGTTCCTGATCGAGGGCGTCGACCACACCCACCGGGCCACCGACGTGCTCGCCTGACGTTCACCGCGCGTGGGCCGGACCCGGCCCGGACCGGCCTCGAACACACGGTCGACCCCGGGGGCCCCGACCGGCACCTTGACTTCGGGGTCGGAGTCGATAGTGTGAGCCATCCCACACGGAGTGGGCGCAGTCGGCGCGTTGCTCCTACCCCAGTGGCCCGCCTCATCGGAGGGGCGATGGTGGCGAGGGATTGCGCTAAATCGCCCGTCCGCACCGGTCACCCTGGGTCAGCACCGGCGAAGATTTCGTGGCTCAAACAATGCTAGGGGTGTGGGCAGTCGCTATGTTCGGGAATCGAAAAATGCTGGTCGCCACGGCGACGGCCGGGCTGGTCATCGCGGCCGGTTGCGGCTCGTCGAGTTCGGGAAAGTCAGCCAGCAGCGGAAATGGTAGTGCCCCGTTAAAGACCTACACCATCGGTATATTAACCGACCGGACGGGCCCGGCGGCCTCCGGTAACAAGACCAGCGTGGACGGCGTGAAAGCCGGAGTTGTCTACGCGACCCGCCAGGGATACAACATCAAGTACGTCATCGCCGACACGGCGACCAACCCGGCGACGGCGCTGTCCGCCGCCCAGAAGCTGGTCACGCAGGACCACGTCTTCGCGGTCTTCGCCCACTCGGCCCTGACTTTCGCGGCCGCCCCCTATCTGACCGCTCACAAGGTGCCGGTTATCGGGATGGCCGAGGATGGTCCAGAGTGGATCACCGCCAAGAACATGTTCTCCGTCGTCGGAGCGCTGCAGACGACGAAGGTGACGACGACCGACGGAAAATTCTTCAAGAAGGTGGGCGTGACCAACCTCGGGTCCGTCGGCTACTCGATCTCGCCGAGTTCCTCCGAGTCGTCGAAGGCCGCGGCGGAATCGTCGAAGGCGGCCGGCATCAAGGTCGGATACCTCAATGCCGCGTTCCCCTTCGGCGGGACCAATGTCGGGCCGACCGTACTGGCCATGAAGAACGCCGGCATCGACGGGCTCGTCACAGCGACCGACCCGAACACGGCGTTCTCGCTCATCACCGGGTTGCGCCAGGCCGGCGTGAAACTCAAGGCGGCGCTGCTGCCGACCGGTTACGGCGGCGACCTGCTCCAGGCCGGCCCGGGGGCCCTGAAGGCCGCCCAGAACGTCTACTTCCTCCTGAGCTATGAGCCGGTCGAGATGCAGACCGCGGCGACGAAGCAGTTCTCGGCCGACCTGAAGGCGGCCGGCGTGACCGGTGAGCCGACCTTCGCCATGTACAACGGCTACACCTCGATCGGCCTGATCATCCAGGGCCTCAAGGCGGCCGGCGCCCAGCCGACCCAGGCTTCGCTGATCACGGCGCTGTCCAACGTCCACGAATTCACGGCGCTGGGGCTGTACGGCAGCCACAAGCTCGACATCAACGACCGCGTCAACGCCGTCGGCGGCGGAGCGGACAACTGCGCGTGGGTCGTGCAACTGCAGGGCGACGCGTTCAAGACGGTTCCGGGCGCCGATCCCGTCTGCGGCGAGATCCTGGCCGGCAAGACGGTCACCCCGTCCTCCTGAGCGCGTCCCGCTGACCCACGATCGCCGGTAAGGCCGGCCGGGGCACGGCGTCGGGAGGTCCCGACCCGCGTCCCGGCCGACCCGACCCGGCTGCGCGGTGTCAACCGGGGCGGCGTTTACCCGTGGAGGGTCGACGGGAGATCGGCCCGACCGTTGACCCGCAGCTTGCGGTACACGTGGGTCAGATGCTGCTCGACGGTGCTGATCGTGATGTAGAGCTTCGTGGCGATCTCCCGATTCGTGCGGCCCGACGCGGCCAGCATCGCGACCTGGGATTCGGCCGCCGACAGCGTTCCCGCCGCCCGACGCGGGCCACCGGGCGCCGGCGCCCGGTCCACCCGGCGGGCCGGCCACCCGCCGTCACCCGACCAGGGCTGCGGGTCCGGGCCCGGGCCGGACCCGGGCGTCGGCCCGGCTTCCGCCCCGGAGCCGGATTCCTCCGCGAGCCGCCGGCACAGGGGCTCGGCCGAGCAGTCCTGGGCCAGCCGGGACGCTCGCCGGGCGATCATCCGGGCCCGCGCCGGGTCACCGGCCGCCCGGTGGGCATCGCTGAGATCCGCGAGCGCGTACGCGAGCTGCAGACCATCGCCGCCCTCCTGCAACAGGTCGACCGCCGAGCGCAGCACCGTGGCCCGCTCCCGGGTTTCCCCCGCCGCCGCCAACGCCCGCAGGCCCATGCCGCGCACCCGCGCACCGCCGGGGCGGGCCAGGTGGTCGCGGGCCAGGGACCGCGCCTCGTCGGCCCGACCCAGCCCGACCAGGGCCAGCGCCGCCTCGACCCGCCAGGGGACGAAGGCGGGCAGGTCGACGTCCCACTCCGTCATGAGGCGCCCGCAGATCAGCAGGTCGTCGAGCGCCGCATGCAGCCGCCCGTGGGCCAACCGCTGCTGGCCGCGGGCGTACAGGTACTGGAGGCCGAACCGGGTCTGGAACATGGCGTCCGGGATCGGGGTGGCCAGTTGCGCGGGCACCGGAGTCGCCGTCGCCGTGGTGGCCGACAGCAGAGCGGACAGGGGCCGGCCGATGCCGACCCCCCACGTCCAGGCCGGGATGACCGTCAGCGCTGTCCGGGCGTGCTGCTCAGCGGCCCGCGGGTCGCCCTGGTGCACCGCGATCTCCGCGCGGACCCCGGACAGCATCGCCTGCCAGGTGGGTGCCCGGCGGGCCGCGGCTTCCCGCAGGAACTGGTCGCACCAGGGCGCGGCGAGGTCCGGCCGGTCCGCGTAGACGAGCGCCAGCATCGCCCACTCGAGGGAACCCAACGTCACGTCGTCGAGCGGCGTGGCCTGCAGGACCCACTCGGCGGTCCGGACCGTCGCGGGGCCGGCTCCGGTACTGAGCACCTCGCTCAGCGCCGTCACCGCCGGCATGAGCGGGCCCTGCTTCGCCGCGGCGGCCACACCTTCCGACCCGAGCGGCCCCGACCCGAACGACCCGGAAGCGAACGACCCCGACCCGAACGACCCCGACCGGGCGGCGCCCGGAGCCCCGGGGCGGGTACCACCGCGTTCGCCGGGG
>JAMFSN010000135.1 GCA_026225295.1 Frankia alni | reverse complement strand
GGCGGTTCCGCCGCGTGGGCGGCCTCCAGGTCGGTCGGAGTGTCGCAGTCCGCGCAGGTCCTGGTGTCAGCCGGCAACCGCGCGACCCGCAACCCGGCCAGGACCGCCCGGAGCGCCACCCCGCGCGGTGCGGCCGGGATCGCGGTCCGCAGGGCGGCCGTCCGCCAGACTCCCATGAGCAGCTGGTCCCGGCCGTCCGGGTCGACCAGCAGCGCCCCGTCCAGCAGCGCCCCGTCCAGCGGCTGGCCGGCCGCCGGTTCGCCGCCGACGCCGACCCCGGCGCGGAGCCGGGTCACCGTCGCGGCGTTCAGAAACGGAAGATCGGCGGCGACCAGGGCGACCAGCGGCGCGGTCACCAGTGGCAGCGCCGCGGCCAGCCCCGCCACCGGTCCGCCACCGGGCGGATCCTCCTGGGCGAACGTCACCCGGTCCGGCCCGCGGACGGTCCGCCGCGGCCCGACGACCACGATCGCGGCCGCGTCCACCAGGGCCGCGAGGACCCGGTCGAGCAGCGAGGCGCCCCCGACCACCAGCGCCGCCTTGTCGACTCCGCCCATCCGCCGGGCCGCGCCGCCCGCCAGCACCACGGCCGCCATGGGCCGGTCGGCGGCGGCCGCGACCGGCGTCACGATCAGCCGCCGATGGCCGACATCGACCGGGTCGGCTGCACGAAGGCCGGGTCGTTGATGCCGTGCCCGGCCTTCTTACCGGCCATGGCGGTGACCCATCGGCGGGCCAGTTCGTCGTCGGACGCGCCGGCCCGCAGCGCGGTCCGCAGGTCGCTCTCCTCGCGGGCGAACAGGCAGGTCCGCACCTGGCCGTCGGCGGTCAACCGGACCCGGTTGCAGGCCCCGCAGAACGGCGCGGTCACCGAGGCGATCACGCCGACCCGGGCCGGGCCGCCGTCGACGGCGAACAGTTCGGCCGGCGCGCTCCCCCGTCCGACGACCGGCTCAAGGCGGAAATGGCGTTCCAGGCCGGCCAGGATCTCCGGGGCCGTGACCATCGTCGAGGCGTCCCAGGTGTGCCCGGCGTCGAGCGGCATCTGCTCGATGAACCGCAACTGGTAGCCGCGCTGGAGGCACCACCGCAGCAACTCGGGCGCCTCGTCGTCGTTGACCCCCCGGACCAGGACGGCGTTGACCTTCACCGGCGCCAGCCCGGCCGTCGCGGCGGCCGCCAGCCCGGCCACGACGTCGTCGAACCGGTCCCGCCGGGTGATCTGGCTGAACGCGGCCGGGCGGACCGTGTCCAAGGACACGTTCACGCGGTCCAGGCCGGCCGCCGCCAACGGCGCGGCCAGCCGGCTCAGCGACAGACCGTTGGTCGTCATCGAAATCCGCGGCCGGGGCCGCAACCCGGCGATCCGGGCCACCAGGGCCGGCAGACCGGCCCGCAGGGTCGGCTCCCCGCCGGTGAGCCGCACCTCGGTAACCTCCAGCAACCCGGTGGCCACCCCCACCAGGCGGACGACCTCGTCATCGGTCAACACCTCGGGGCCGGTCAGCCAGGGCAGGCCCTCGGCAGGCATGCAGTAGGAACAGCGCAGGTTGCAGCGGTCGGTCAGCGAAACGCGTAGATCTGTCCCCACCCGTCCGAAGCTGTCCGATAGCTGCATCGTCCCACAGTATGGCGACCCTCGGCCGGCGGGCGAACGCAACCGGCGGGCGACCGCCGGCGCGGGGGCCCCCATCCGCGCGACGGCCGACTTCCGCTCCCGGCGATACATCGGAGCGGGCCAACCAGGGCAGACCCACCTCGGGGGGTGCGGGCCGAGGGAATTCCGGCGGCGACGGTCGATCGGCGGGACGCGTCGGTCTGTCCCGACCCGTCCGAAGCGATCGGGGCGGCGCCGCAGTCCAGACTAGAGCGGCCAGACTAGGGCGGAAGGAACAACGCCGATCCGGCGGGCGCCGCGGGACGCGGGCGTCACGGAGCGGTCAGGGCGGCGCCGACCGGCGCCACCGGCTCGATCCCTGGGAGGGGCAGTGCAGTACTTCGGTGTCGACATCGGCGGCACGGGAATCAAGGGCGCGCCGGTGGACCTCGAGGCCGGGGAACTGACCGCGCCGCGCCTGCGGGTACCGACCCCCCAGCCGGCCCTCCCGGACGCGGTCGCCGAGGTCGTCGGGGACATCGTGCGCCACTTCAACTGGTCCGGCCCCGTCGGCGCGACCTTCCCGGCCGTGATCAAGAACGGTGTCGCGCTGACCGCCGCGAACGTCGACCAGAGCTGGGTCGGCAGCAACGTCGCGACGAAACTGGGGGCGGCCACCGGCGACGAGGTCACCGTCCTGAACGACGCCGACGCGGCCGGCGTGGCCGAGATGGCGTTCGGGGCCGGCAAGGAGGCCAGCGGCCTGGTCGTGATGATGACCTTCGGGACGGGCATCGGCACGGCGGTCTTCCTGCACGGTCAACTGGTGCCCAACACCGAGCTGGGCCACCTCGAGGTCGACGGGCACGACGCCGAGACCCGCGCGTCGGAGATGGTGCGCGAGCGCGACAACCTGTCGTGGGAGAAGTGGGCGCACCGGGTGAACAGGTACATCGGCACGCTGGAAGCCCTGCTGTGGCCGGATCTGATCATCATCGGGGGTGGGGCGAGCCGGAAGGCCGACAAGTTCATCCCGCTCCTCGACGTCCGGACCAAGGTCGTTCCGGCCCAGCTGCGCAACGATGCGGGAATCGTCGGGGCCGCCCTGGCGGCCTCGGGCGACGCCACCCGGCCCAAGCCGCCGGCCCGCGCGGTGCGGCGCCGGCCGGTCACCCGTCCGCCCGGCGGCGGTCGGCGGCCGTGACCCGCGGGCCGGTCGACCTCGACGCACGAGCCGCCGGTTCCCGGAGCGGGGCCGGCGCCCCTGACGCACGGGAGAGGCCACGACCCCTGAGAAAGATGAGAGACCCGCCGTCGGGAGGCGGGACTCTTCGGGCGCAAGATGGCAGGGTGTAACACAGCCGTGCACGCTGCTACGGGTGTAGCGGGCTACGGTGCTGTCGGCCGCACCCGGGCCGGCCGCACCCGGACCGGATGTGGACGGGTGGCCGGCGGACGCGGCGCAGTACCAGGGCGTCGCCCCCGGCCGGTCGCACCGACCACGCGGGCGTCCCGACCACCAGGCGGTCCAGATCGACCGCGACGGCGACGGAACGAGGAGGCGCAATGCGTGACCTGCGGCCCGTCGCGCTCAGCGATGACGGCAGCCATCTGGTGCTCGCTGATGCCGCCGGCGGAACCGACGCCGAACAGTTCCGGGTACCCGTCGACGAACGCCTGCGGGCGGCGATGCGCGGGGTCCGGCGGGACAACAGCCGGCCCGAGAGCGCGCTGAGCCCCAAGGAGATCCAGGCCCGCCTGCGGGCCGGCGAGAGCGCCGCCGACGTGGCCCGCGCGGCCGGCGTGCCCATCGAGCGGATCGAGCGGTACGAGGGTCCGGTGCTGGCCGAACGGGCCCGGGTCGTCGGCGAAGCCCGCTCGGCCCTGCTCCCGAAGGATTCCGGCGGCGTTCCCGGGCGGCCCCTCGGGGAGGTCGTCGACAACCGCCTGCTGTCCGCCCAGGACGACCCGACCGCCGCCCAGTGGGACGCCTGGCGCCGGGTGGACGGGATCTGGCTGGTCCAGCTCACCTCCGAGTCGCGCTGCGCCCGGTGGACGTGGGACCCGGTCGTCCGACGGGTCCGGCCCCACGATGACGCGGCCCGCATCCTGGTCGCCCCCGAGCCCCTGCCCGAGGCGGCCCCGCCGACCGCCCCGGCCCCCGCCGCGCCGGTGGCGACCCCGCGACCGCCCGCTCTGACCCTGGTGTCCGAGCCGACCGCCCCGACCCCCAGGCCGGTCACGCCCGTCGCGCCGGTCGCGCCGGTCGGTCGGACCACGCCCCACCGGCCGCCCGTCCGGCCCGCCCCGGCGCCGATCCCGGCCCCCGCCGCCTACCAGCGGCCCAGCTACCAGCCGCCCGAATCGCCCGACGTGGTCCCCTTCGGATCGGCACCGGCCGACGAACCGGACTACCCGGGAGTCGGGCCGGCCGACCGGACCGAGCCCGCCCAGCCCGACCTGATCCCGCCGTACCAGACTTCGCCGCGACAGGCCCCGCCGAACAACATTCCGCCGAACCGGCCGGAACCGGTCCGAACCGCCGGGCCCGAGCCGACCCCGGCCGTGACCCCGGTTGCCGCGGCTCCGGCTCCCGCGGCTCCGGTAACGGCGGCTCCCGCGCCGGCACCGGCACCCGTCCCGACACCGGCACCCGTCCCGACACCGGCCGCTCCGGCCGCCACGACCCCGGTGGCGGCTCCGACGCGGGCTCCGGCACCGACACCACCCAGGCGGTCCGCTCCCCCGGTTCCGGCCCGGCCGGCCGCGGCGGCGGCGATCAGCGGGTCGCCCCGCCGGTCGCCGCCCGACCGTCCCGGCGACCGGGCCGCCCCGCCCGGGACGGCCACCCAGCCGGCCTCACCACCTGCCGTGGGTGGTCGCCGGACTAGTCCTCCACGGCGCTCCGGGTCGGCAGATCCGACTCCGGCGGTCGGTTCCACCGAGGGCGAAAAGACGACGCCTCCCCCTGGGGTGCAACGCAAGGCCACAGGGGAAGCTACCGGGAATCAACAGACAGCATCTGGCAAGAGCTCAGAGCGCCCAGCGGGGCGAAAGGGTCGAAAGTCCGTACCTGCCTGGGATGACATCGTGTTTGGTGCTCGCAGGCCATAGTGGGGACATCCGGACGCGAGGTACCTTGCGAACGGAGGACGTGTTCCGCGCAGCGCCGCGTGCGGGCATCGTCACACCCGGGTAGGTGGGGAACCATCTGCCCCTGAGAGTTGTTGGAGAGTGCGTGACCGGAACCGCGACCACCCCGACACTCACCACCCTCGACCGCTGTGACAGGTGCGGCGCACAGGCATACGTGCGAGTCGTCCTGCCCGGTGGTGGTGACCTGATGTTCTGCCGCCACCACGCGAAGTCGCACGACGCTCAGCTACGGGCGTTGGCGGTCGAGTACCACGATGAAACCGACCGACTCGAAGGCGCGAACAGCAACTGACGCGCCTGCCTCCACCCGATAACGCCATCGACGATCACCGGTACGGCCTGGTCTTCGGAACTCCTCGAAGCCCAGGCCGTACCGTTGTCATGTGACGACGACCGGCCAGCCGGTGCCGGTGGGGCCCCGCCCGGCATCACCCCCCACCAGTTCCGGCCCCCTCGTCGGCGCCACGACCCGCACTCCCCCGATCGATGCGCCCCCGACCGGGGGGAACGCGGCCGGGGGGAACGCGGCCGATCAGCCCACCGCCCCGGGACCCCGTCGGGCATCGGATTCGCCCGGTCAGCCCGGCCCGCCCGGCCCGTCAGGGACATCCGGCCCGCCCCCTGCCGACCCCGGACGCCCTCGGCGCGGGCGTCGGTGGCTGCGGATGGCGCGCCGCTGGCGGCCCCCGATCCACCCGCTGACCCTGGCCGCCCGGACCATCTCGAAGGCCTGGGGCGACCGGGTGCTGGGCCTGTCGGCTGAAGCCGGCTTCTGGCAGCTGCTGTCCCTGCCGCCGCTGCTGCTCGCGATCCTGGGCACGATCGGCTACTTCAGCGGCCTGATCGGCGCGGACTCCCTGGACAGCATCGAGCGCAATCTCCTGCGGGGCGCCGGCGACCTGCTCACCCCGAAGGTCGTCGGGGACGTCGTCCAGCCGACCGTGGACCAGATCCTGCGGCGGGGCCGGCCGGACGTCATCTCGATCGGCTTCGTCCTGTCCCTGTGGACGGGATCGGCATCGATGGCGACCTACGTCAACACGATCACCATCGCCTACAACCAGCGCGACCGCCGGTCAGCGGTCCGCAGCCGGCTGCTCGCGCTGCGGCTGTACCTGGCCGAGGTCCTCATCGGCGTGGTGGTGCTGCCCGCGCTGGTGCTCGGCCCCGACCTGATGCAACGGCTGCTCGGCGGCCGCCACGACGACTTCGTCCACAACATGGTCTCGGTGCTGTTCTGGCCGGTCGCCGTCACCTCGTCGCTGGCCATCCTGATGTCGCTCTACCACCTCGCGCTGCCCGACCGGCTGCCGTGGCGGCGGGCGTTCCCGGGCGCCACCCTGGCCGTGATCCTCTGGATCGTCGGCAGCTACCTGCTGCGGCTCTACCTCGAGGTGGTCTTCGGCAACGAGCTGGTCTACGGCTCGTTGGGCGCCCCGGTGGCGGTGCTGCTGTTCTTCTACATCACCGCGCTGGCCGTCCTGCTCGGCGCGGAGCTCAACGCCACCCTCGAGTTCGAACGGCGGGCCCGGGAGCCGACCACCCCCTGACCGACCTCAGTACGTGCAGGACGGGGCGGACCCCGCCGCCGGGACGGTCGCCGTCGCCGCGGCGGTGGTAAAGCCGGCCGTCGTGAAGCGGGCCGTGAGGACGCCTCCGTCGGCCGTCAGCGTGCTGGCTCGGGCCGCGCTCGGCGCACCCGCCGCCGAGCCGAAGATGCCGCGCAGGAACGACGTCAGCGCAGTCGGGTCGTAGAGCAGGACCGACTGGGCGCCCCGGGTGGCCGGGGACGTCGGGACGGTGGTGAAGCGGATCCCGCCGCTCTGCAACCGGGTGGCGAGCGTGCGCAGGTCCTCCAACGACGTGCCGTCGTCCACGGTCAGGGACGAGGTCGCCGCGCTCATCACCGAGACCAGCTTGACCGGGTTGACCAGGGTCGAGGCCGCAGTGACCTTGTGGAAGACGGCGCTCAGGAACTGCTGCTGACGTTGGATCCGGTTGATGTCGCCTTCCGGCAGCCCGTAGCGCTGCCGGACGAACGACAGGGCCTGCGGTCCGGTCAGGGTGTTCTGCCCGACCGTGCCCCGCCAGCCGGAGTAACGGTCGGCGAGGTTGTTGAAACCCCGGGCGGTCAGCGAGGAGGGCAACGGCTTCACGCACACCGTGACCCCGCCCAGCGCGTCGGTCATCTTCTGGAACCCGGTGAAGTCGATCTGGGCGTAGTGGTCGACCCGGACCCGGGTGAGGCCCTCGATCGCGCGGACCAGCAGGGACGGGCCGCCGAGCGAGAACGCCGCGTTGAGCTTGGCGTGCTGGGCCGGCTGGGCGCGCCCGGCCGCGTCGGTGTGGGCCGGGATGAGGACCCACAGGTCGCGCGGGAACGACACGACGGTGGTCGTACCGTCGTGGTCGACGTGGGCGAGGATCGTCGTGTCCGACCGTTGCCCGTCCACGTTGCCGAACGCACCGCCCGTCCCGGCCCGCGAATCCGAGCCGATGAGCAGCAGGTTGTGGTCCCCGTGGGCCGGCGCCGGCGGCCGGGTGTAGCCGGCCGGGAAGTGCAGCGCGACGTGGCTGACGTTGCCGTCGAAGTAGTGCAGTGCCCCCCAGCCGGCCGCCGCCACCAGGAAGACAACCAGGGAGACGCTGCCGGCCACGAGAACTGCGATCCGGCGCCGACCGCTGCGCGGGCGCGCGACATCATCGGCCGGTTGCGGACCGTCCGTCACCGTTGCCCCCACCCCTACCCGGCCGCGACCCTGCGTCGGGAACCACCCAGTCAACCTGGAAACCCCCAGTCAACCTGGAAACCCCGTCGCGCGTCAGACCGGGTCGAATCGGTCCGCTCCGGAACCCACGCGACCAACACCTTGGAGCCACCAGCGGCCTTCTTCGGCGGGCGGGATCGTCACCGCCGGCGCGCGGGACGGGGCCCCGGGCGATCGACCGGAGCGTCGGTCAGGCGAATTCGGCCCGGATGGCGTCGCCGTCGGCGTCGATGGCGGGGGCGGCCGGCCGGTGACCGACGTCCGGATACCCGGACATCTTCATCGGATTTCCGGGCAACGGCAGGCCGCCGGCCTCGATGACCATGTGCCGGGTCTTCGTCTGCTCGGACGAAACCGCCTCGGCCACGGTATTGATGGGCCCGCACGGCACCCCCGCGTCCTGCAGGACGGCGAGCCAGTACGCGGCCGGCCGGGTGCGCAAGGTCGTTTCCAGAGCGGCCTTGAACGCGTCCCGGGCCTGCAGCCGGCCGTCGTTCGTCGCGTAGGCCGGGGCGACGGCGAGATCGGGTCGCTCGACGGCCGTGCACAATTTTGCGAACAACCCGTCATTTGCCGCACAAATGACGATCTGGCGGTCCGCGCACGCAAAGGTGTCGAACGGGGCGATCGAGAAGTGGGCGTTGCCGATCCGGGGTGGCGTGATGCCGGTGTTCAGATAGGACAGGGCCGCGCCCTCGAGCAGGGACACGGTGGCGTCGAACATTCCGATATCGACATGGGTGCCCACCCCGGTCAACGTCCGGCCGTGCAGCGCCGCGTTCACCGCGCCGAAGGCGTAGAGGCCGGCGGTGAGGTCGGCGAGCGGTACTCCGGGTTTGGTCGGCTCGTCCTCCGGGCGGCCGGTGATGGACATGATCCCGGCGGCGGCCTGGACGACCGCGTCATAAGCGGGCCGGCCCCGCCAGGGCCCGGTCTGACCGAATCCGGAGATGCTCGCGTAGATCAGCCGCGGATTGTGTTCCCGCAGTGTCTCCCAGTCGAGTCCGAGCCGGGCGGTGACTCCCGGTCGGAAGTTCTCGATGAGAACATCGGCCCGGGCCGCGATCCGGATCAGCACCGCGCGATCGGCCGGATCCTTCAGATCCAGCGCGATCGACTCCTTACCGCGATTGACCCGGGCGAAGTACATCGAACGGCCAGCCGAGAACGGTCCGTACTGGCGGGAGTCGTCGCCGGTCGTGGGGCGTTCGACCTTGACGACCCGGGCCCCGAGATCGGCCAGCATCATCGCCGCGAACGGGCCGGCCAGCACCCGGGAAAGATCGACGACCAGAAGATCAGACAGCGGTCCCGGCACCAATTTCACACCTGGACGCTATCTGGTGGCGCTCCTCGCGCACAGCGTGGACGGCTCCCACTGTTCGCCGCCCGGTTCTACCCTGGCGGAATGGAGAACACCGATCCGGCCGGCGCCGCGCCGACGGCCGGCCCGCCGCCGAATTCACCCGCCCCGACCGACGAGCGCGAGGCCGGCCAGGCCAGTCACGATCAAGGACCGTCGGATGCCTTTCGGCGCTTCATGGCGGACGGTTGGGCGGGCGATGCCGACGGCCCGACCGCCCGCGACGAGATTGCGCCGTACGCGGCGAAACGGCGGGCCACGCTCGGCGACCGTTTCCCGACCGACGCGCTGGTGATTCCCACCGGCGGATGGCGGGTGCGGGCCAACGACACCGACTATCCGTTCCGGCCGGGCAGCGATTTTTTCTGGTTGACCGGTTGCCACGAGCCCGACGCGGTGGTGGTGCTGCATCCGGGCCCGGCCGGCGACCACGAAGCGGTCCTCTATGTGGCCGACCGGTCCGACCGGTCCAGCTCGGCCTTCTACACCGACCGGCGTTACGGCGAGCTGTGGGTCGGACCGCGGCCGGGGGTGCGGGGCACCGCGCAGGCCCTCGAGGTGGACTGCCGGCCGTTGTCCGAACTCCCGGCCGCCCTGGGCCGGCTCTCGCCGGCCACCACCCGGGTCCTGCGGGGGTACGACCCACGGGTCGACGCGCTGGTGCTCCCGTACACCGCGCCGGAGTCCGGCCCCGTCGCGCTCGACCGGGACGCGGAACTGGCCGCCACCCTGTCCGAGCTGCGGCTGATCAAGGACGACCACGAAGTGGCGATGCTGGGCGAAGCCATTGCCGCGACCGTGACCGGATTCACCGAATGCGTCCGGGAACTGGGTCGCGCGGCCCGCCTGGCCAATGGCGAGCGCTGGTTGGAAGGGACCTTCTGGCGCCGGGCCCGGGTCGACGGCAACGACGTGGGGTACGGCTCGATCGTCGCCTGCGGCCACCATGCCACGACCTTGCACTGGGTGCGCGACGACGGCCCGGTCCGGCTCGGTGACCTGGCGCTTCTCGACATGGGCGTGGAGTCGCGCTCGCTGTACACCGCCGACGTGACGCGGACCCTGCCGATCAGCGGCCGGTTCACCGACACCCAGCGACAGGTCTACGACGTGGTCGCCCGGGCCCAGCAGGCTGGCGTCGAGGCCACCCGACCGGGGGCGACGTACCTTGATCCGCACCGCGCGGCCATGCGGGTCATCGCCGAGGCCCTGCACGACTGGGACCTGCTGCCGGTGAGCGTGGACGAAAGTCTCGACGAGTCGAAGACGGCCCGCCACGCGGGGCTGCACCGCCGTTACACCCTGCACGCCACGTCCCACATGCTGGGCCTGGATGTGCACGACTGCGCGCAGGCCCGCGACGAGCACTACCGCGACGCGGCCCTGCAGGCCGGCATGGTTCTCACGGTCGAGCCGGGCCTGTACTTCCAGCCCGACGACCTCACCGTGCCGCCCGAGCTACGCGGCATCGGGGTCCGGATCGAGGACGACATCCTGGTGACCGGGGACGGGCCGCGCAATCTCTCGGCGGCCCTGCCCCGCGATTCCCGCGAGATCGAGGACTGGATGGAGCGCCTCGGCCGGGAGGACTGAGTGGCCCGGTACCGGCTCGGCGTGACGGGTTCCGCGTGACCGGATTGACGGCGGCGGCGCGCTGCCGCCGGACTTCACAGCGTCCGGTACGCGGTGTTGCGGGGGCCTTTGACGAACGGCGGTGGATCGCGTAGAAGACGCGGCCACCGCCGTTCGGCCAACGACGACATCACAAACCGTCCATCGGGAACTCCCGCGGCTGGCGGTTCGGTGGTGCCGAACGTCAAACGCCGACTAGTGCGCGGCGTCGTACGCCGAAACGATGTTGGAAGCGATACGACCCCGGTCGCTCACCTGGTAGCCGTTCCCACGCGCCCACTCACGAATATCGGCGGTGCGGTCGGTTCCACCACTGCGGCGAACAGCGCCCCGCGTGCTCTTTCGCGCGGTAGAAGCCCGGCCGCCGGTACGGCGGGCGGAAGCGACGAACGGAGCGAGCGCCTCACGCAGCGTCGTTGCGTTCTTCTCCGACAGGTCGATCTCGTACTGGACCGAGTCGAGGCCGAAGCGAACGGTCTCGTCAGCTTCGGTTCCATCGAGATCGTCAATCAACGAGACGATGGTCTTCTGAGCCATGGCTTCTCCTTGGCAGTCCGCGGAAGTGTCACGCCTAGTATTACCACGAGAAGGCGGTCAACTGTCGACGTCGGTTCGACACGCGAGGGCGGGCAACCATCTCGGGTCGCACGCGTTGCATCACGAAAGCGCAACCCGTGGGTAGACGCGGCCGCGAAATAGGTCACGTCGCCCGCGCGAAGCGGCAAGCATGTTTGTGCGTCGACTCTGGCCCGACGCTTACCGCGGCCCGCGCTCGCCAGTGGCCCCGCAGTTGGCGAACACGCTGGTCGGGCCAACTGATAGACGCGTGGGAGCCGGCGACGGCGAGCGTGACCACCGAGCCGACGCACGTTCGTGGAAGGCTGGACGATAGGCTGCCGCGGGCCGTCTCGGCCCGTCCCCGTAAACGTCGGGCGCCGCCAGGCATTTGCATCTCGTCCAACCTCCGCGGGATCGCGTGGTACGCGTCCGACCGTACTGACCCGATCACGCAGAGAGTGAGGCAAGTTCATCACCAACACCGGACGGCCGCCGGGGCCGAACGGATCGCCAATCCGCGTAGCGTTTGGCCGGACGCGGGACTATTCGGTCAGATCACATCCGCCGCACGCTCGCGGTATTCGTTCCGGCGAACCGGGCAACTACCAGCGGCCAAAGAGATCGCCGTTGACGGGCGCCGGCGTTGATGGGTAGCGGCGTTGATGGGTAGCGGGGGCGAGAGGTGGGGATCGGTGATCGCGATGAGTACCCAGGATGTGCGGCATGGGTGAGCTGTCCCGGGACCACTGGATCGCCGCCGAATCGGATGGTCGTTCGCCCAGCGGGGCGGTATGGATCGTGGATGGCGCGAACGTCGTCGGTTCCCGGCCGGATGGATGGTGGCACGACCGGCCCGGCGCGGCCGGGCGTCTTTATGCGCGTCTTTCCGCGACGTTCGGCGGCGTCGATACAACGGCGGGCGGGACAACGACGGGCGGGACAACGGGCCGCCGTACAGCCGTACGCGATACAACGGGGCCCGACCCCGGCCGGGACGACCTGGCAACGCCTGAAACTCGGCCACCGGCTACGACGGACACCGACCGGAACGCGGTCTCCCCGCCAGCCATCGACCCGGCCGCGGCCGCCGGTGCCGAACCGGTAGCGGATCCGGCCGCCGTCGCGCCGGCCGGTCCGGCCGGCGAACCCGTCGCCGCCGCGAGGCCAGCCCGGCCGCGCGTCCGCGTCGTTCTCGTCCTGGAAGGCGCGGCCCGGTCCGGAGTTCCGGCCGGGCCGGGCCCGGTGACCGTCGTCCACGCGCCCGGGAACGGCGACGACACCATTGTCGAAGTGGCCCGCGCCGAAGTGGCCCGCGCCGAAGTCGCGGTGGCCGCCGACGGGGTGACGACCGGCGGCGACCGGTCGGTTCTGGTCGTCACCGCCGACCGCGGACTGCGCGCGCGGATCACACAGGTGGGCGCGTCGAGCGTTGGCCCGGGATGGCTCTGGGAGCGCATAGACCCGTCCCGCCGGTGAACCGGGCCGGGTTCATCACCGCGCCGGCGTCCCGCCGCGCCTCAGCGGGCCCTCAGAAGCCGCTGAAGCCACCCCGGCCGATTCCCGAGGCCTGTGAGGAGCCACTCGGGGTCCGACCGGCTCAGGCGGGCTGAGCGGCTCGCATGACGGTCGGCGGAAACGCGAGGCGGGCCGAGTACCGCCCGTGGACGACGCCGACCTCCAGCGGGATACCGAAGCACGCCGACAGGACGGGCGCCGTGAGCGTCGTCGCGACGGGACCGGCGGCGACGATCCGGCCGCCGCGCAGGAGGAGCGCATGGGTCACCCCGAGTGGAATTTCCTCCACGTGGTGACTGACCATGACCAGGACCGGTCCGGCCGGGTCGACCGCCAGCCGCCCCAGGCGCCGGAGGAGTGCTTCCCGGGCGCCGAGATCGAGCCCGGCCGCCGGCTCGTCGAGCAGGAGCAGCTCGGGGTCGGTCATCAGGGACCGCGCGATCTGGACCCGCTTGCGCTCCCCTTCCGACAACGTGCCGAAGCGGCGTCCGGCGAGGCTCGCGCAGCCCAGTTGCGCGAGCAGGTCGATCGCCCGGTCGGTGTCGAAAGCGTCGTACGACTCATGACCACGCCCGATGACCGACCAGGCCGCCGTGCGAACGACATCGAGCACCGTCTCGTCGGCCGGCAGCGCGTCGGCCAACGTCGCGCTGGACAACCCGATACGGGCCCGGAGGTCGAAGATGTTGGTCCGCCCGAGCAGGCCGCCCAGGATCTCGACCCGGCCGCTGGTCGGAAACTGCCGGCTGGCGGCCACCGACAGCAACGTCGTCTTGCCGGCGCCGTTGGGCCCCAGGACGACCCACCGATCACCCTCGGCGATGGTCCAGTTGATGCCGGACACCAAGGTGGCGCCCTCGCGCACGACGGTCATGTCATCCATCCGCAGCACCGCGTCCGACACGCGGCTCACGTTACGCGAGTGCCGCGGGCCGCCCGGCTGGGCGGTCCCGCCGGGCGCGTCACCCCGCCGAGGTTGTCGGAGCGGTGGTCGGGTCGGCACGAACGGGGAGGTCACCGGGGTTCCCATCGCAGGCTCGACGCGATCGCGTCGAAGAGCTCGACGAGTGGTTCGGCCAGCCACGCCACGGGGGTGGCGAAGCTCAAGGCCACCAGGGCCCGCGCCGCCGGGTTCGGGACCGGGACGAGGTACTGCAGCGTTGTCATTCCGAGGATCGGTTCCGGGCCCGGGGCCGCGAACAGGTCGGAGTCGATGAACGGATCGGCGTAGCCGAACTGATCGGGGTCCATCAACGGATCGGGGGCGAACGGATCGGCTACCGGCTCGACCGCCCGGGGCCCTCCCGGGCGCAGGATCGCCGCCCCGCGGTTCGCCCCTACCGGCGTGACCCCCGCGAAGGTCGTTTGACCGGAGCCGCCGCACCCGCGGTCCGGAGCAGAGCCGGCGGCCCGCCGACCGGCGGGACCTGCCCGCCCGCCCAGGGTGAGCCGTCGGCGGACCGCTGGACCGGCGGCCAACTCAACGATCTGCGCACCCGCACCGGTCGGCGCCAGCCGGTCGGCGAGAATCAGGGCGACTCCCAGCGGAGTACCGACGATGTCCAGCCCGGTCGCGACCGAGATCACCAGCGACGCGGCGATCGGCGCACCGCCCAGGTTGGCAGTCCACACGCACAGGTGGGTCGCGTCCCGGGCGTCCGCGCGCCCCACGGCGTCGTGGACAGCTGCCTCGACCCGCTCACGGAGCAGGGGTTGATCGTCCCGCCAGGCCATCCGGTTGCGCACCAGCGCGGCTACCGCCCGGCGCCGGCCGTCCGGGTCGCCCAGCGGAATGGTGAACCAGCCGGGCGGTGTCTGCACGGCGAAGATCACCGTGGCCTCCGCCGGGGGCGGGATCACCGGACCCGTCCCGGCCCGGCCGGGACGGCCACCGCCAGCCGCTTCGCGGCGTCCTGGCCAGTCAGGACGGCGCCCCCGACCCACCCGGCCAGCGCGATCGCGCCGCGCATCCGGGAGTGGGCCAGGTACGCGGCGACCCCCGGTACCGAAGCGAGATCGGGACGGACCTGGGCGGCCGTCACCAGATCGGCGGCCAGCTCGCGTTCCCCGGCCACCGCCAACGCCGACGCCAACGGCGTGATCCGGGCCGCGGCGAGGAGCTGGCGGTTGGCCAGCAGCCGGGCGGGCCGGGCACCGCCGGCCCGGCCCGGTCGGGCTACCCCGGCCACCGTCCGGACCGCCCGCCCGACGTCAGCGCGGTAACCGGTCACCGCTATCCGGAGCGCCGGGCCCGGGTCCAGCACCGAAGCGGGACCCCGGCCCGGCCCCGGTCGGCGGCTCGCCCCCGGCCGCCCGACCGTCGCGGGCCCGGCCGGACCGCCCGTCGCCCGGTTGACGGCCCGGTACACCGTCCACCGATCGACACCCGGGTCCGCGGCGCGGAGCCGGGCCGCCTCGGTCGACCTGGCCAGCGCCCGGGCCGACAATGCCGATTCGGCACTCAGCCGCGCATAGGAACGCGCGACCCCGGCCGTGGCAATACCGACAACGTCCATTGCGACGGTACTCATGTCACCTTCCCCTTCGAGCAACAGAAAAAGATGCCCCGCAAGCGCGACCATTCCCGCCCAGGTGGAAACGGCAGATAAACCAGCCGCCAGAACGGGACCCACGACGGGAATCCAGGACAGAAACAATGCGGCGGTCCCGGCCGCAAAGGCGAGGTCGCCGGCCGCGGTCGCGAGCCGGGCGACGATCGCGCAGACCCGGTCCTTCCACGTGTCGTGGACGCCGTCGTGGGCAACCACCGACCCGATCCGCCCCGCCGCCCGGCGCGCGGCCTCGTCCCGGTCGGCGACAGCCGCCGCCAAACCACGGCGCGCGCCGCCGAGGTCACCGGCCCGGGCGGTCGCCAACGCCCGATCGGCCCGCCGCTGGCACTCCCGCAGGACCGGCGCGTACCCGGCCAGCGCCGCGGCCGCCGCCTCGTAACGATCGACGGCCCGCTCGATCCGGCCGGCCACGACGACGGCCCGGCCCCGGAACTCGACCGCCGCCCGGGCCCGCCAACCAGAGGCCAGCGCGCCACGGCGCAGGAGGTCGGCGGTCTGGGTGATCGCCCGGGCGGTCCGCCGCAGTTCGCCGGCCAGGGCCTGGATGGCATCCGGATCCCCTGGTACCGGGTCGCTCGGCGCGCCGAGCGCGGACCAGTCGCGCGGCCGGCTCATCGACGCCGTCCGGTCGGGCCGAGGGCCGCCGGGCCGGTTCGCCGGGTGGGTGCCACAGCGGCGGTCCGCCGCTGGTCAGGCACCCGAGGGCGAGGTGGCCCCGAACCGGACGATCGGCGGCCGGCGGGCCGCAGCCTGGTGGCCAGGTCGGCGTCGACCTGCTCGTACGTCAGCGCGGCCCGGGACGCCGCGGTGGCCAGATCACCGGTGGCGGCGATGATCCGGGCCCGGTGATGACGCCAGTTGGCCGCGAAGGCGTGCAGCGCCCCACCCAGGGCGGGATGCCCGACGGTCGCGGCGCCGGCGCCGGTGACCGCCGCGACGCGACTGAATTCGGCGGTCAGGAAACGAAGACCGGCCGCGATGGCCCGCAGTTCGGCGGTGTCGACGACGAGATCGCCATCCGGTGCCGGCCGAGGGAAATGGCTCGGGATAATTGCCCGGCCCCCCGGGCCGGGCACGGTGGGGACCGTGAAGGGGGAGAAGGGAATTGTGATTGCCGCGCTGGTTGTCGTCATGGGACGACATTTGCAGCCCGGCCGGAATCGTTCGACGCAATTACGTCAGCCTGTGGAAAAGTGCGGCCTGTGGATATCGCCCGGCCTCCCGGGCCGGGACCGCCGGTCGGCGCTGCGCTCAGCCGACCGCTGTGATCGGGCCGGGCCCGAGATCGAGGTCTCCCCCGCCGGCCAGGACGACCCGCTCGAGGCCCAACCAGCCCGCCAGCGCGGCCGTCTCCTCCCGCAGGGCCTCGATCGTCGGACCGGGATCGTGGTGCTCCTGCGCCCACGCCGAGACGACCACCAGGGTCCCCGAGGCCCGGTCGGATTTGAGGTCGACCCGGGCCACCAGGCGATCACCCAGCAGGAAGGGCAGCACGTAGTAGCCGTACCGGCGCTTCGGGGCCGGGGTGTAGATCTCGAGCCGGAGATCGAACCCGAACAGCCGGCTGGTCCGGGAACGCTCCCAGACCAGGGAATCGAACGGGGAAAGGAGGGTCCGCGCGGTGATCCGCCGCGGCACCACGAGCCCCGGCGGGACGTACGCCGGGCCGGCCCAGCCCTCGACCGTGACCGGGAGCAGATCCCCCTCCTCGACCAGCTCCGCCACCCGGGCCCTGGTGTCCGCGGCGCCGATCCGGAAGTAGTCGCCCAGGTCGCGGGCGGTGGCCACGCCGTGGCAGCCGGCCGCGACCCGCAACAGCCCCCGCTGGGCCGCGGCCTCGGGCGGCGTCGGGAGGGCCTGGATCTCGGGCGGCAGCACCCGTTCGGGCAGGTCGTAGAGCCGCTCGAACGAGCCGCGGCGGCTGGCCACGCTGATCTGCCCACTCCAGAACAGCCATTCCAGGGCCTTCTTGGTGTCCCCCCAGCCCCACCAGGCGCTCGGGCCGCGCGGACCGGGTTCGGCCAGCTCTGAGGCCGCGACCGGCCCCTCGCCCGCGACCCGGGCGAGGATCTCCCGGACGTACTCCGGTCGGTCCCGCCCGAAACTGGCCAGACCGCTCCACACGCCCTGGCCGGTCCGGGCGCGCTCGGCCCGCCAGCGCAGCAGCGGCTGGAGCGACACCGGAACCAGGCTCGCCTCGTGGGCCCAGTACTCGAACAGATCCCCGCGGCCGTACACGGCGTCGTCGAGCGCGGCCCGCGGGTAGGCCCCCAGCCGGGCCCAGCCCGGCAGGTAGTGCGAGCGGACGAGTGCGTTGACACTGTCGATCTGAACGACCCCGACCCGCTCGAACAGCCAGCGCAGGTGCCGGCGGTCGAGCCGGCCAGCGGGCCGCGGCCGGCCGAAACCCTGCGCCGCCAGGGCAATACGACGCGCCTGCGCGGCCGACAACCGATCCATCGAACCGACGCTACCGTCGACATCCGACGGTTCTGCGCCGAGGCCCGACCGGGGTCGGGCATCCAGCGAGGAGCGTCCGGATCAGCGGTCCAGGGACGGCGCGCTGACCCAGCCAGTCGAGGCCGGCAGCGGGCAGCGGCGGCCGCCGCTCAGGGACGCGCGGTGTGGATCTCGGCCCAGGCGACGGTGCCCGTTCCCACCGATCGACCGCCCCACCGGAGGGTCAGCAGCCGGATCAGATCCGCCCCGGTCGGCCCGACCACGCCGCCCGACCCGCCCGACCCGAGCGGTTCGCCGGCCTCCCCCGGCCGGGTCCCGAGCGCGGGCCCGCTCGGCGCCCGGCCGGTGGGCAGCCGGCCACCCGGATCGACGACCTCCACCAGCAACCGGTCCGCGACCCGCCGCAGCCGGACCTCGACGCCGGTCCTCCCGACCCCCGCGACCGCACCCAACGACCGCCCGCCCGTTGACGCACCGCCCGTTGACGCACCGCCGGACGACGCGGCCCGGACGGTTTCGCCGACCAGGGCGGCCGCCACGAACTCGGACAGCACGAGCACCGCCGCGTCGACGGCCCGCGGTTCAACGCCCCATTCCTCGAGCACACCGCGGGCGTGCGCCCGGGCCGCCCGCAGCTCGGCGGCGCCGGCCGCGACCTCGGTGGCCCACGGCCCGGCGTCCGCGTCGTCCGGCCCGGTCAGCCGGGCCAGCAGGAGAACCACATCGTCGTCGGGACCGTCCGCCCGGGCCAGCGAGTCGAGCACCTGGTCAGCCGCCGCCGCCAGCGGTCCGTCGGCCCGGGCCAGCACCGCGGCCAGGTCCGAGACGCCCGCGTCGACGTCGGTGTCGCGGCCGCGCACCAGGCCATCGGTGAAGAACGCGAGCAGCGAGCCGCCCGTGAGCCGGGCCCGGTACTCCCGGACATCGGCGTTCCCGAGTCCCAGCGGCGCGCCGACCTGCATGTAGAGCCGCGAGACGAGCCCGTCCGGCGCGACCACCAGCGGCGGCGGGTGCCCGGCGTCGGCCAGCGTCAACCAGCCGGACTCCGGCTCGAGCACGGCGTAGGCGCAGGTGGCGAGCTGCCCGTCGCCGCTCTCCCCGACGAGCGCGTCCAGGGCGCCCAGGACCTGGGCCGGTGAGAGGCCGAGCCGGGCGCACGTCCGGGTCGCGGCCCGAAGCTGACCCATGAGCGCGGCGGCCCGGACCCCCCGGCCGCTGACATCCCCGACGACGAGGGCCAGCCGGTCCGCGCCGAGATCGATCACGTCGTACCAGTCGCCACCGACCTCCCCGGCCGCGCCACCGGTCCCCCGGCCCGGCACGTACCGCGCCGCAACCTCGACGCCGGCCGGGGCGGACAGCTCGTGCGGCAACAGGTCCCACTGCAGGCCGACGGCGGTGTCCTGACCGCGCTGCTCCAGCTCAGCGTGACCGACCGCGACCGCCGCACGCGCGGCCAGCTCGGCGAGAAAGACCAGGTCCGCATCGGTGAAGGGGGGTTGGTCACCGGCCGCGGTCACGACCATCACCCCGACCGCGCGGCCCCCGCGGGGCAGCGGTACGGCGGCCACCGACTGCGCCCCGGCCCGCGCCAGCCACCGTTCGACCTCGGCGGACGGGAACCAGGTCGCGCCATCGAGCGGGGCCGCCCGACCAACGTCGCGGGCGGCGGCCTGGAAGACCGGGCTCGGCGCCGGCCACCGCTCCACGACGGCCCGGGGGAACGCGGTCGCGCCGGGCCGGACCGCTCCGGCCAGCCGCCGCAGAACCGCGACGCCCTCGTCGTCGCCACCCGGGGGCGCGGCCTCCGGCGCCTGGTCTTCCGGCGCCTGGTCTTCCGGCGCCTGGTCTTCCGGCGCCTGCACTCCCGACGACTGCGCTTCCGGTGACTGGGCTCCCGGCGACTGATCCACCAGGTAGATCGCGCAGGTGTCGGCGAACTCGGCGACGACCACCTCGGCCAACGCCGTCAGGGCCCGCTCGGGGTCGGCGCCGGTCGTCACCGCGGCCGTCGCGCGGGACAGCAGGTCCAGCCGGCGTCCGGCGTCCCGGGCAGCCGCCTCGGCGACCCGCGCCGCCTCCTCGGCCCGCCGCCCGGCCGCGGCTTCCGCGATGACCCGCTCGAACAGGGTGGCCCGCTCCAAGGCCTGGGCGCAGACCTCGGCCAGCGCGGACAGGTACCGGCGGTCCGCCGCCGGGAAGGTCCGGACGTCGGTGAAGCCGAAAGCCACCACGCCGAACGGCAGGTCGGTGGTGGCCAGCGGCAGCACCGCCCACGCGTGCTCGGCCCCGGCGTTGACCGCCGCGGACAGCTCCGGCACCGGCCAGCGACCGGTCAGTTCCTCCCGGCCGGACAGGAACAGCGCCCGGCCCCCGCGGACCGCCTCGGCGGCCGGGTTGACGGCGCCCAGGCCGATCTCCATCCATCGGGCCGCGATCTTCTCCGGATAGCCGAGCAGCGCGCGGAACCGGAGCCGGTCGCGACCGTCGTCGACCAGCGCGATACCGCGCCCGGCCGCGCCCAGGGCCCGCCCGCCCGCGTCCAGAACGACCGCGACCACCTCGTCGACGGTCACGGCGCGCGACAGGGCGCCGGCCAGCTCGGTCAGCCGTTCGGCCCGGTCGGTGGCCGACCGGGCCTGGGCCGACGCGGCCTCGACCGCGGCGTCCGTCTGCCGCAGCTCGGAAACGTCCCGGCTGGTCCCGACCCATTCCACCGGGCCGGAGCGGTCGGCGACGGGCAGCGCCCGCGTCGCGATGACCCGTTCCGCGCCGTCCAGCCCGACCAGCCGGTACTCGGCGTCGAACGGGCCGCCCGAACCGGTCGCCGAACGCCAGGCCGTCTTGACGCCCTCGCGGTCCTCGGCGTGCACGGCGTCGAGCCAGCCGAGCCCGGCGATGTCGGAGCGGCGCTGCCCGGTCAACCCGCGCCAGCGCGGCATGTCGACATCCAGAGCGCCCTCGGCGTTGGCGTGCACGACGTCCAGCAGGTCCGCGTCAACCAGCGACCGGTACCGGGCCTCCCCCCGGGCCAGCTCCGCCTCGGCGTCCTTGCGGGCGGTGACGTCGGTGGCCACGGCGGCCACCCCGACCGGCCCGAGTCGCGGATCGAGCGCCGGGTACCAGGACAGGGCCCAGGTCTGGGTTCGCTCGGGCCCGCCGGTGGCGAAACTGACCTCCACGTCGAGGACGGGCTCGCCGGTGGTGACCACCCGACGGACGAGGTTCTCCATCTCCCGACCGATGTCGCCGAGCAGTTCCGGCATGCTGTGCCCGACGTGTTCCCCGGCGGCGTACCCGTTGAGCCGGGCCATCACGTCGTTGACGCGGACGTACCGGCCGCCGCGGTCGTACAGGGCGAAGCCGACCGGGGCCCGTGCGAACAGGGCCTCGGTCAGGACCGCGGGCGGCACCCCGCCCGCCGGCCAGCCGCCGCCCGGACCGTCGGAGCCGTCCCGGCCCGCCCGACCCTCGGAGCCGTCCGGACCGGCCGGATCGACGTTTCCCCCGCGGGTCCCGTCCCCCGGACCACCCTGACCGCCCTGACCGCCCGGACCACCCGGACCGCTGCCGGGACCGTCGAGCCCGTTGGCCCCGGCCCCCTCGCCCGGCGCGAATCCCGCGGCCCCGCCCGGGCCGTCGGGACCGGCCGCCGGCCGGTCGGCATTCCCGGTGGTCGGCGGCTCGGTGGTCGGCGGCTCGGTGGGCCGGTCGCCGCCACCCGCCCCGGACCACCCCGGTCCAGGGCCGCCGGGCGGGTCCGTCAGGTGCGGGGTCGTCATGGGAGACGATTGTGGACGGTGGGTCCGCGTTGGGACTTTTCGGGGCATCCCACTGTGTCCTCGAGCGCGGGCGACGACCCGGGGCGACGCCGGGTCACAGCGGCGCGGGGGCGGGCGCGGACGGCAACCAGAACCGGCGGGGACCGGCGTCCGGGCGTGGCGACGAAGCCTGGACGACCACCTCGGCCGACAGGACCGCCAGGCTCCGGGGGGCGACGATCACCGGGTTCAGCGTGAGCATCGCGACGCTCGGCAACTCGTCGGCCAGCAGGGCGACGCGGACCAGCAGGTCCTCGAGGGCGGCCACGTCGACCGCCGGCGAGCCGCGATAGCCGAACAACAGCGGTGCCGCGCGGATCCCCCGCACGAGCCGCGTCGCGTCGGCGTCGGTGAGCGGCAGGATGTGCTGGACCCGGTCGCCGAGCAGGTCGGTGGCCGCGCCGGCCAGACCGAACGACACCAGCGGCCCGTAGCGCGGATGCTCGACCGAACCGACCACCACCGCCACCCCGGGCGGCACCATCCGCTGCACGACCAACGCATCGCCCGGGGGCGCGCCACTTCCGGATCCGCCGCTTCCCTCGGCCGCCGCCCGTTCGCTGGTCAGGGACGCCCACGCGGCCCGCAACGCGGGCCGGTCGGCGAGGTCGAGGCGGGTCCCACCCAGATCGGGACGGTGCCGCAACGCCTCGGAGCCGGCCTTGAGCGCGACCGGCCAGCCGAGCCGGTCGGCCGCCGCCACCGCCTCCGCGACGCCGACGACCCGGACGGACTCCCGGACCGTGATCCCGTAACAGTCGAGCAGCGCCGCCGCGTCGGCCGGCGGCAGGGGGCCGGCCGACCCGGCGATCAGCCGCCGGGCCGCGTCGGTCCGGCGGGGCAGGTCCGGCACCCGACCGACCGGTTCGGCGAGCCATTCGGCGTGGCGGACGGCCCGGGCCAGCGCGGCGATGGCGCCTTCCGCCGACGGGAAGGCCGGCACCGTGCCGAGCTCGGGGGGCGCCCGGGTGCCGAGCACGGTCGCGAGCACCGGCACCGGCACCGGCCGGGCGGCCACCGTCCGCGCGACCTCGGCGACCGCGGCGGCGATCGGGCCCGGCCGGGCCGGCGGCAGCTGCACCACGACCGGCATCAGCGCGTCGGCCCGCTCGGCCGCGGCGAGCAGCGCGGCGGCGAACTCCGCCGGCGACGACCCGAACGGCAGCAGGACCGCCTCCGGCACCAGCCCGGCGACCTCGGCGGCCCGGGCCGCCAGCCGCACCAGGGCCCGGGAGTCACCGACCACCGCGACCCGCCGGCCCGGCGGCCGCGGCTGGCCGGCCAGCAGCCCGGCCACATCGAACCCCTGCGACACCCGGCCGACCCGGATGACCCCGGCCTGCCGCAGCAGCGCGTCGTCCAGCTCGAACCGGCCGCTGGTCACCACCACGACCGGCTTGGCCCGCCCGATCCGGCGGGCCAGCCGCGCGAACTTGCGGGGGTTGCCGAAGCCTTCCAGGTGCATGAGCACGACGTCGGTGCCGCTGTCGCCGTCCCAGTACTGGAGCATGTCGTTGCCGGAGACGTCGGCCCGGTCACCGGCCGAGACGAACGACGACAGGCCGACGCCGCGGGTGTCCGCGCCCTCCAGCAGCGCCGCCGCCAGCGGTCCGGACTGGGAGTAGCAACCCACCCGACCGACGGGGGGCATCCGGGGCGCGAGCGACGCGTTCAGGCCCACCCGCGGGTTCTGGATGCCGAGGCTGGCCGGCCCGACCAGCCGCATCCCGTGGGCGCGGGCGTCTTCGGCCAGCCGGGCCTCGGCGGCCGGGTCGCCGAGGTCGGTCAGCACGACCAGGGCCCGCACCCCCCGGTGGGCGCAGTCGTCGACCACGGCCGGCAGCGCCCCGGCCGGGGTGATCACGACGGCCAGGTCGACCGGCCCGGGAATGGCGGACACCGTCGGATAGGCCAGCACGGAGGCGACCGACGCGGGACCGGCCCCCGGGCCGAACGCGGCCGGGTTGACCGGATAGATCGGCCCGGCGAAACCCGCCGCCAGCAGGTGCCGCAGCACCGTGTTACCGGCGGTCCCGTCCCGCCGGGACGCGCCGACGACGGCCACCGCCCGCGGATTGAGCAGGCGGGTGATGGACGCGGCCTCGGCGTGCCGCTCGCGGGCCCGCATCACCTCGACCGACAGCTCCGTGGGGGCGATGTCGAAGACCAGGTGGACGACGCCCGAGTCCCATTCGCGGGTGACGGTGTACCCGGCGTCCAGGAAGACCCCGATCATCGCCCGGTTGTCGGCCAGCACCTCGGCCGAGAACCGTCGGATCCCCCGTTCGGCGGCCGCCGCGGCCAGATGCTCGAGCAGCACCGACCCGAACCCCCGGCCCTGGTGGGCGTCCTCGACGAGGAACGCGACCTCCGCCTCGGGTTCCGGCGCGCCGCTCGGGCCGGGTCGCCCCTCCCAGTGCGCCACGGCGACGAGATCATCGCCGATCAGCGCGATCAGGCCGCCCCGCGCGGTCTGGTCGACGTCGGTCGTGCGGGCCAGGTCGGCGTCGCTCAGGTGGTTGCGGGCGGAGAAGAACCGCAGGTAGATCGTGCGCTTGGACAACCGTTCCCAGAACGCCCGGAACCGGTCGGCGTCGTCCGGGCGGATCGGTCGGACGTGGGCGGTCCCGCCGTCGGACAGGATGACATCCGCCTCCCACCGCGACCTTCCGTTCATTGGCCCTGATTCACGGCTCGGGGAACCGCCCATGAGTTATCCCGCCCGCTCAACGGTCGCGGAGCGGGTCGAGGCCGTGCAGGGGCAGAACCTCGCGGCGGGTGGCCGCGACCGCGCGGTCGAGCGGATCGTCCGCGTCGCCCTCCCCCGCGTCCCAGGGTCCGAAGTCGGCGCTGCCGCCGTCGCCGAAACGGTCCGGGGGCAGCTCGGCGACGTTCGCCCCGGCGGTCGCCGCCCGGACCCGTTCGACCGCTCCGGTCCGCCACTCGTCCGGTACGGCCGTCTCGACCGGCAGCGGGGCGTGCGCGGCGATCGCGATCAGATGGGTCCAGGCCCGGGGCACCACCGAGGCCAGCGCGTACCCACCCCCGCCGCAGGCCACCCACCGACCCCCGGCCACCTCGTGGGCCAGCTCGTGCAGGGCCAGGTAGGAGGCCCGTTGCCCGTCGACGGTCATGGTCAGGTCGGCCAACGGGTCACGCTGGTGGGTGTCGCATCCGTGCTGGGTGACCAGGACGTCCGGGGCGAACTGCCGCAGCAGGACCGGGACGACCCCGCTGAACGCCCGCAGCCAGCCGGCGTCACCGGTGAAGGCCGGCAACGCCACGTTCACGGCGCTGCCCTCGGCGCCGGCGCCGCCGGTCTCGTCCGCGAAACCGGTGCCCGGGAACAGCGAACGCCCGGTCTGGTGCAGGGAGATCGTGAGGACCCGCGGGTCGTTCCAGAACGCCGCCTGCACGCCGTCGCCGTGGTGGACGTCGACATCCACGTAGGCGACCCGCCCGGCCCCGTTCGCGAGCAGCCGGGCGATGGCGATCGCCGGGTCGTTGTAGACGCAGAACCCGCTGGCCACCGTGCGCATCGCGTGGTGCAGGCCGCCGGCCGGCGCCACCGCGTGGAGGTGGCTCCCGGACCAGACCGCGTCAGCCGCCGCGACCGTCGAACCGGTGATGTGGGCGGCCGCCTCGTGCATCCGGTCGAAGATCGGGTTGTCGGGGGTACCGAGCCCGAAGAGCCGGGCCAACCGGGCCGCCGCCGGCTCGGACGGCCGCCGCACGGCCCGCACGTAGGCCGGATCGTGGACCAGCTCGATCAGCTCGTCGGAGGCGAGCGGGGCCGACCGGACGGTCAGCCCGGGAGTGTCGAGCACCCCGGTCCGGCGGGCCAGGTCCATCGTCAGCTCGAGCCGGACGGGGTTCAGCGGGTGGGCCGGCCCGAGGTCGTAGGCGAGCATCTCCTCGTCCCACAGCACCACGGTCGTCTCGGCGGGTCCGGGAGCGGCGCTCGCCCCGGCTCCGGTCCCACCGCCTACCGCCTCGGTCGCCACCGGACCACCGTAGGCCCGGCGAGCGCCGAGCGGGGGTGCTCGCCGGTTCAGCCCCGCGGGTCGATGCCCCAGGTTCCCGCGCAGGTGGCCCCCGGCTCGAGGGCCGTCAACCCTCGACCGCTGCGGAACGCGTCGGCCGGGGCGCTCATCGGTTCGACCGCGACTCCCCGCCGCCGGACCGGTTCCGGGAGGGTGTCGCCGGTGAAGATCTGCAGGTAACCGAACGTCTCATCGACCCACAGGACCACCTCGCGCCCGGTCGGTGGGTCGCCCCCGGCGCCCGCGGTGGGGGCCGCCCGCAGCCGGACCCGGGCCCGCCCGTCCGGATCCCGGTTCAGATCGGTGAAGGGCGTGTCGAGCCGGGCCGGGCCGATGGGACGGCTGGTCGAGAAGTCCACCTCGGTGCCGGCCACCGGTCGCGATCCGACCGGGATCCCGGCGTCGTCGGTCACCAGCAGGGTGTCCGCGGGCACCTGGATCGAGGTGGCGTCGACAGTGGGGGTGCCGACGGTCAGGTAGGGGTGCATCCCGATGGCGACCGGCGCGGTGGCCGGGCCGAGGTTGGTGATCGACAGCCGGACGGTCAGGCCGGCCGGGCCCAACGCGTAGTCCGCCCGGCAGCCGAGGCGGAACGGGTAACTGGGCCGGGGGGCCAGGCGGTGCCGGGCGGTCAGGGTGCCCGGCCCGGTCGGTTCCAGGTCCCATTCGGCCCACCGGGTCAGTCCGTGGATGGCGTTGCCGCGCGCCGGTTCGGTGAGGTCGAGCCGGTAGTCGCGCCCCCCGAACCGGTACCGGCCGCCGGCGATCCGGTTGGGCCACGGCATGAGGATCTGGCCGCGGCCGCCCGAACACATCTCGTCGGGCCCGTAGCCGTCGAGGACCGCCACGCCGTCCGCGCGGTAGGTACGCAGGCCACCGCCCACCCCGACGACGGTGGCGGTCTGGTCGTGGGCGCGCAGCTCCACGGCCCGGCCGCTGGGAGGGAGCCCGAACGGCCAGCCGTCCCCGGGCCCGTCTGCGTCCCCGGGCCCGTCTGCGTCGGGGCTCGGATCACCTGCTCCGTGGTTGCTCAGCGCAGCTCCCCTTCCACCGTCCAGCCTTATCAGCGCCGCTGGATGTGGTTGTCACCGACCCACCGGCAAACCGCGACAGCCCGTGCGTAAAGATGACTCATCGTGGCACGGACTTGGGGTCGCGGCGGTGGGTGACGGCGGCGCGCCGGACACCGGATCCGCCGATCCCCCGCCATCGGCCGGAGCCGAATGGCCGGGCTGGCTTCCGTCGGACGACCGGCGCCGGAACGCGGCGGTGACCCGCTACGCCGAGTGGCTGGGTCTGGAACGCGGGCTGGCCATCGGTTCGGTGGGCGAACTGTGGCGGTGGTCGACGAGCGCCCCCGACGCCTTCTGGGAGTCGATCTGGGATTTCTGCGCCGTCACCGGCGAGCGCGGGGACGGTCCACCGCTCGCGGTGCCGGGCGGACCCGACGGGCGGCCCGCCGGCCCGCCGCGCTGGTTCCCGGACGCGACGGTCAACTACGCGCGCAACGCGTTGGCCCGGCGCGGGCCCCGGCCCGCCGTGATCGCGGTGGCGGCCGACGCGACGACCACGGTCGTGTCCTGGGACGAACTCTCCGCTCGGGTCGCCACGGCGGTCCGGGCGCTGCTGACCCGCGGGATCCGACCGGGCGACACGGTCTGCGGGGTCATGCCGAGCGCCGCCCCGGCGGTGGTGGCGACCCTCGCCGCCGCCGCGGTCGGCGCGATCTGGTCCTCCGTGCCGCCCGACCTCACCCCGGGGGCCATCGCCGAGCGGTTTGGCCGGCTGGCCCCGGCGCTCGTGATCGTCGCCGACGGTTACGAAGCATCCGGGACGGCCGACGGACTGCGGGCGGCCGGCGTGGCGTCGGTGGTCGACTGGGACGACCTGGTGGCCGGCGGCGAGGCGGGCGACGGCGGGACTGGCGGCGGTGGCACTGGCGCCGGTGGCCCGGGCGCCAGTGGGACCGGGCCGACCTTCGTCGAGGCACCGTTCGACGCCCCGCTGTGGCTGCTGTTCCCCTCCGGCGCGGGCGGGCCGTCGACGGCGGTCGTGCACACCCACGGCGGAATCGTCCTCGAGCACCTCAAGACGCTGGTGCTGCACATCGACCTCGGGCCCGATGACCGGGTGCTGGTCGCCGCCCGGACCGGCACGGCGCTGTGGCACGTCGGGGTGTCGAGCCTGCTCACCGGGGCGGCCGTGGTGTTGTACGACGGCGGGCCGGACGACGGCGGTGACCTGGGCGGCCCGACCCTGTGGCGGCTGGCCGACGCGGCCCAGGCGACCTGCTTCGCAGCCGATGCCGGGCATTTCGAGGCCCGGGCCCGGGAGGGTTTCCGGCCGGTCGACATGGCCGATCTGAGCCCCCTGCGCACTGTCGTATCGGTCGGGTCGCCCCGGGTGCGGTTCGATGCCTGGGTGCGCGACGCCGTGGGAGCGGACGTGTATCCGGCCGAGGTGGTCGGGTCGACATCGATCTGCTCGGCCCTGGCCGTCGGGTTGCCCACGCTGCCGGCCCGGTCCGGCGAGATCGCCACCCGCGCCTTCGGCTGCGATCTCGATATCGTCGACGACGGCGTCCAGGCGCTCGACGGGGTCGGTCCCCGGGCCGGCGGGGGCGACGGCGAGCTGATCGTCCGCACGATCATGCCCTCGCTTCCGACCGGACTCCCGAGTACCGGACCAGGCGGGTGGCGGCCCGGTCTGCGGGGCAGTTTCACCCGGTCGGGGGGCGTCATCGTGACCGGCCGGGCGGCCGCGACCATCCGGATGGGCGACGCCCGGGTCAGCGCGACGGAACTGTACGACGTCGTCGATCAGGTGACCGGGGTGGCCGGGAGCCTGGCGGTGGATCTTCCGCCCGGCCCGGGCGACGGCGATCCGGCGACCAGCGGTTCGAGCCCGACCTTGACGTTGTTCGTGACCCTGGCCGGCAACGCGCACCTCACCGACGACCTGGCCGGACAGATCCGCCAGGCCGTGGCCCGGGCATTGTCGCCCGACCTGGTGCCGGCCCGGATCGTACAGATCGAGGAGATCCCGCTGACCCGGTCGGGCGAGAAGCTGGAGGCCGCGGCCGGCTCGTTGCTGCGCGGCCAACCGCTGTCGCTGGCGGTGAGCCTGCCCGACGTGGCCAACCCCGAGGCGTTGCTGCCGTTCATGCGACACTCCGGACAATCCGACTGACCGGACAATCCGACTGACCGGACGACCCGGACGACCCGGACGACCCGGACGACCCGGACGACAAAACGGACCGGGCCGGCCCGGTGGGGGCTGGCCCGGTCCGTTTCGGCGCTGTGACGTCGACCGGCCCGGGTCGGTCTACTCGAGGAACTCGCGCAGGCGACCCGCCACGGCCGGCTTCCGCAGCTCGCGCAGGGTGTCCCGCTCGATCTGCCGGATCCGCTCGCGGGTCAGGCCGAGCCGGTTGCCGACCTCCGCCAGGGTGTGCTGCTTGCCGTCGGCCAGGCCGAACCGCAGCCGCATGACTTCGCGCTCGCGCGGGGTCAGCGACCCGAGCACCCCTTCGATCTCGTCCTGCATGGCGCCGTAGGAGGCGGCCTCGGCGGGAGAGGTGGCGTCGGAGTCCTCGATGAAGTCACCGAGCACCGAGTCACCGTCGTCACCGACCGAGCTCTCGAGGCTCACCGTTTCCTGTGCGTAGCGGCGCAGTTCCACGACCTGCTCGAGGGCCATGTCGAGCTCGAGACCCAGCTCTTCGTCGGTCGGCTCACGGCCGAGGGTCGCGACGAGCTGGCGCTGCAGCCGGGTGATCTTGTTGATCTGCTCGACCACGTGAACCGGGATACGGATCGTGCGGGCCTGGTCAGCCAGGGCGCGACCGATCGCCTGACGGATCCACCAGGTCGCGTAGGTGGAGAACTTGTAGCCCTTCGCGTAGTCGAACTTCTCGACCGCGCGGATCAGCCCCAGGTTTCCTTCCTGGACCAGGTCGAGCAGCGTCATGCCCCGGCCGCTGTACTTCTTGGCCACCGAGACGACCAGCCGCAGGTTCGCGGAAACGAGCTGCTGCTTGGCGGCGTGCCCGTCGCGCACCAGCGACCCGAGGTCGCGGCGCAGCGCCGGCCCGACACCGCTGTCGGAAACGAGCTTGTGCTCGGCGAACAGGCCGGCCTCGACCCGCTTGGAAAGGTCGACCTCCTGCGCGGCATTGAGCAGGGGCACCTTGCCGATCTCGCGCAGATACATCCGCACCAGGTCGGCGGTGCCAGCGTGGTCGGAGGCGACGCGGGTGGCGGCCGGAGTGGCGGGCCGCTCCTCCTCGTCGAGGACCTCGACGCCGGCCGCATTCAACCGGGCGACGAGAGCAGGCAGCAGCTCGACGCCGATGTCGGCGGTGTCGAGCGCTTCCCGCAGGTCAGCAATGCTCAGCTCACCAGCATCCTGACCACGGGTCACCAGCTCGGCGACCTGGGTAACGTCCAGTTCGTCGGTGTCGTCGGTGACCGGGGCCAGAGTGCGGCTCGCGGAAGCGCGGGCGGACGGTGCGGACCGGCGAGCGCGGCGCGGCGCCGTGTGACGCGAGCGCGGCTCGTCGGTGCGCTGGTCAGGAGAGTGCAGGGCAGGCAGCGTCATCAGTCAACAGTTCCGAACGTCAGGGCGGGCAAACGGTCACAGCACTTGCACCCGTGGACAACGTCTGACGACGTCTCAATCATTCCGTGTTTCGGGCACGGCCGGACGTCAGCGTTCGCCGGGTCTGCCAAGAAGTGTAGACCGCGTGCTCGGGACGCTGGACCCCTGCGTCGGAGACTACCGGTCCCAACGCGATTCGGGGCATGATCCACGAAGCCGATCGAGCTTCTCGTTGACTCAGCGACGGACGACCGGTCGCCGGTGCCGTCGGATCGGGCCACCGGCGTCGACCGGCGCTTTCACCTACCTGCCCAACGCACGGGAACGCTGGATTGCTTCCAGCGGCGGCCCGTTCCTGCACAACTGGACTGTTCGGCATCCGATATGAGGGATGAGTCACATAGGGGTGGGCAACGGCCTCCCTCGCCATCACTACTGTGAGCCGCTGTGGACAGCGGATGGGTCAGTCGCAACGACTTCCAGGACTGGTGCGAGATCCCGACCCGGTGGACCGACAACGACCAGTACGGACACGTCAACAACGCGATCTACTACTCCATGTTCGACACCGTCATCGCCGCGTGGCTGACCCGCGCGCTGGGTGTCGATCCCACCTCGTTCGGCCCGCTGGACGTGGTCGCCGAGTCGGCCTGCCGTTTCCTGCACGAGCTGCGGCACCCCGCGGTCGTGGAGGCGGGACTACGGGTGGACCAGCTCGGACACGCAAGCGTCACGTACGGGATTGGCCTATTCGCCCAGGGTGACCGGCACCCGGCCGCCTTCGGTCGGGTGGTATTCGTTTACGTGGATCCCAAGGGACGTCGGCCGGTCCAGATTCCGGAAAGCATCCGCGGGGTTCTGGAGACCCTGCGGGCCCCGGCTGTTTAGGCCCGGCATCCGGACCCGACCGGTCGACGGACCGACCACGCCGGATCGGACCCGGACCGCAGGGATCGGGACCGGGACCGCTGATCGCGGCGGCCCACCGGGTCCCGCCCCGAAGGACCGCACCGGCGAGCCGCCGCAATCACCCCTCAGTCAGCTGCAGCCGCTGGTGCTACCGCACTGTTCGCAGACGTAGCAGCTGCCGGCCGGGCGCATCGTGATGCCGCAGGTGAAGCAGAGGGGCGCATCGACCGCGGTCTGCGCGGACAGCGACCCGCCGGGCGGCGCCGCGCTGATCTCCCGGGCCACGACCCGCGACACTCCCCCGTCGGTGGTTCCCGCCGAGGTGGATCCGGCGGACCGGCCAGGGGACTGGCCGTTGGAGTGGGCGTGGGAGTGCGAGGCCGGCGCCGACCCGGGCCGTTCCACCGGAGCGGTGGTCCGCAGACCCTCGACGTCGACCTCGCCACCGGATTCGGTCGGCGCCGCGACCGGGCCTCCGTAGGACGCCGCCACGTCCCGGGCCCGTTCCTCGGCCGTGAAGATGCCGAGTTCCGCGCGCTGGTCGTAGGGCAGGTAGTCCAGCGCGAGCCGCCGGAACAGGTAGTCCATCACCGACTGGGCGATGCGCACGTCCGGGTCGTCGGTCATGCCGGCCGGCTCGAAGCGCATGTTGATGAACTTCGAGACGTAGGTCTCGAGCGGCACTCCGTGCTGCAACGCGATCGAGATGGCGATGGAGAACGCATCCATGACGCCGGCCAGGGTGGAGCCCTGCTTCGACATCTTGACGAAGACCTCGCCGAGACCGTCGTCGGGATACGAACCGCCGGTCAGGTAGCCCTCGGCGCCCCCGACGGCGAACGAGACGGTGCGCGACGGGCGACTCTTCGGCAGCCGGCGCCGCACCGGCCGGGGTTCGAGGGCCGCCGGTTCGGCGGCAACGAGGGTCGGCATCCCGTCCGCCGAGCCACCCGAGGAACCGCCGGCGGCCGACTTCTTCGCCCCCCGCAGGTCGGTCAGGGGCTGCCCGACCTTGCAGTTGTCCCGGTAGATTGCCAGCGCCTTGAGGCCGAGACGCCACCCTTCCAGATAGATCTCCTCGACCTCTTCGACGGTCGCGTCCTCGGGCATGTTGACCGTCTTGGAAATCGCCCCGGACAGGAACGGCTGCACGGCCGCCATCATCCGGACGTGCCCGATCGGGGAAATGGCCCGCTCGCCGATCGCGCAGTCGAACACGTCGTAGTGCTCGGGCCGGAGCCCCGGCGCGTCGATGACGTGGCCGTTCTCAGCGATGTGCTCAATGATCGCCTCGACGGTCTCTTCGGCATAGCCGAGCGCCCGCAGAGCCTGCGGAACCGTCTGGTTGACGATCTTCATGCTGGCCCCGCCGACCAGCTTCTTCATCTTCACCAGGGCGAGATCAGGCTCGATGCCGGTGGTGTCGCAGTCCATCGCCAGGCCGATCGTGCCGGTCGGCGCGAGCAGGCTGGCCTGGGAGTTGCGCCAGCCGTTCTTCTCGCCGATCTCCTGGGCGCGCCGCCATTCCCGGGTGGCCATCTTCAGCATCCGGGCGTCGTCGCGGCCGACCGAGCGGACCTCGTCGTTGGCGGCGGCGTGCTTGCGCATGACCCGCTTGTGCGGCTCGGCGTTCCGCGCGTACCCGTCATAGGGACCGACCGCGGCGGCCAGTTCCGCCGAGCGCCGGTACGCCGTGGCCGTCATGAGAGAGGTGATGCCGGCGGCCAGCGCCCGGCCGCCTTCGGAGTCGTAGGCGTGCGCGGTCGCCATGAGCAGGGCGCCGAGGTTGGCGTAGCCGATGCCCAGCTGCCGGTAGGCCCGGGTGACCTCGGTGATCTCGGGGGTCGGGAAGTCCGCGAAACAGATCGAGATGTCCATCGCGGTGATGATCAGCTCGACCGCGCTCACGAACCGCTCGGCGTCGAACGTCAGGTCGTCCCGCAGGAAACGCATGAGGTTCAGCGACGCCAGGTTGCAGCTCGAGTTGTCCAGGTGGACGTACTCGCTGCACGGGTTGCTGGCGGTGATCCGGCCGGTTTCCGGGCAGGTGTGCCAGTCGTTGATGGTGTCGTCGTACTGCATCCCGGGGTCGGCGCATTCCCAGGCGGCCTTCGCCACGCTGCGGAACAGCGTGCGCGCGTCCACGGTCTCCAGAACCCGGTTGTCCATCCGGGCCCGCAGGCCGAACGACCCGCCGTCCTGCACGGCCCGCATGAACTCGTCGGAGACCCGGACCGAGTTGTTGGCGTTCTGGTACTGGACCGAGGCGATGTCCCGGCCACCGAGATCCATGTCGAAGCCCGCGTCGCGCAGCGCCCGGATCTTGTTCTCTTCGCGCGCCTTGGTCTCGATGAACTCGGCGATGTCGGGGTGGTCGACGTCCAGCACCACCATCTTCGCCGCCCGACGGGTGGCGCCGCCCGACTTGATCGTGCCGGCCGACGCATCGGCGCCACGCATGAAACTGACCGGGCCCGACGCCGTACCGCCCGAGGACAGCAGTTCCCTGGACGAACGGATCCGGGAGAGGTTCAGCCCCGCGCCGGAACCGCCCTTGAAGATCAGCCCCTCTTCGCGGTACCAGTTGAGGATCGATTCCATGGTGTCGTCGACCGCCAGGATGAAACAGGCCGAGACCTGCTGGGGGGCGGGTGTGCCGACGTTGAACCAGACCGGCGAGTTGAAGCTGAAATGCTGGTGGAGCAGCAGCCAGGTCAGCTCGTGCTCGAAGGACTGCGCGTCGCTCCCGGACGCGAAGTAGCCGTTCTCACGACCCGCCGCGACGTACCGTCCGACCACCCGGTCGATGAGCTGCCGCAACGACCGCTCACGGACGGGTGTGCCGACCGCGCCGCGGAAGTACTTGCTGGTCACGATGTTGGCGGCGTTCACCGACCAGGACGCCGGAAACTCGACGCCCCGCTGCTCGAAGTTGACCGAGCCGTCGCGCCAGTTCGTCATGACGACGTCGCGTCTTTCCCAGGTCACCTCGTCGTACGGGTGGACGCCCGGGGTCGAGAACACCCGCGCCACCTTGAGGCCCGCGCTCTTTCCCGCGGACCGCGCCTGCTTGGCTCCGCTCGTCTCGGCCATACGCTCCTCGTCTCGTTACATCCGTGTACAACGTCTGGACGATGTCGGTCAGTCCCGCCGGTACGGCCCGACCAGCCCCGATAGGGGGTGGTCAGTCCCGGCGGGGAGAGCCGGCCGGTCGTTCCCGGAGCGTCGCGATCGCGCTCTCAAAATCGGCCAACGACTCGAAATTCAGGTAGACGGAGGCGAACCGCAGGTACGCCACCTCGTCCAGTTCTCGTAGCGGCTCGAGGATGGCCCGGCCGACGTCACCGAAGGGCACTTCGGCCGAACCCGAGGCCCGCACCACGTCCTCGACCTGTTCGGCCAGCAGGGCGATGGCGTGCTCGGTGACCGGTCGACCCTGGCAGGCCTTGCGGACCCCGGAGATGACCTTCGCCCGGCTGAACGGCTCGGCCACGCCACTGCGCTTGATCACCCGCAGGGACGCTTCCTCGATGGTCGTGAAGCGACGGCCGCATTCCGGACACGACCGCCGCCGACGGATCGCGGCACCTTCGTCGACCTCGCGGCTGTCCACGACCCGACTGTCGGGGTGGCGGCAAAACGGACAGCGCACGACCGATCCCACCCCGTTCCTGTCCGTTATGCCCGTCGCCCACCACCGGAGCGGTGGATGCCGTTGTGGACGACGTGTGGGTAACTTCCACCGCCTGTGCACAACCTGTGGACGACTTACAGGCATGTAACTACTAGATGTTGTGGTCGACAGTAAACGGGGCACCGGCCTGATCGCAAGCTGCCCGGCGTTTCGTGGCTCGTCGGCGTGTCGCGGCGACCGTCGGGCGCGCCGGACCTCAAAGGGGCGGTGCCCGGCCGGCGGCGGTGGGCCGTCGACGAGGCGGTACCGATGCCGGTAGCGGCGGTCGGATCAAGGCCGCGGGACAGCGGGACAGCGGGCTGCCGGGTCAGGGCAGCGTCAGGTGTGCCGGGCGGCTGCCGGGGGTCAGGGCAGCATCAGAGCGGCGATGGGACGCCGGGGCCCGGGGTCGTGGCGGCCTGACGGGTCAGGGCGCCGGCCTCATCCGGGCCGAACTGCTCAGGGCAGACGGATGGCCTGGCCCGGAACGACCGTCGCGGTCGACAGGTGATTGAAGGACATGATCTTGGCTACCTCGACCCGCAGGTCGCCGCCGGGGTGCTCGGACTGCGCGATCCGCCAGAGCGTCTCGCCCGGAACGACGACGTGAACCGGGGCCGGGCGGGGATTGGACGACGCCGAGGAGGCGACCTTGGCCAGCGAAACGGCGATGGTGAGCAGGGCCGCGACCAGCACGATCACGACGATCCGGCCCCGGCGGGTCAGCCGCAGGGGCGGCTCCACCGGCCGGGCGGCGCCTTTTCGGACCGCTACCGCCGGTCGGGCTGCGCGACGACCGGATCGGAAGACCGGAGCCTGGGCCTCGTCCGGACTCCCGATCGGAATCCGGGTCGTCGTCGCCTCCGGACCAGCGGCCATCGACCGCGCCGCTCCGGCCGGGCCGGGCCGGTCACCGCCCGTCGGCGGTCGACCGAGCACAACCGGATGCCCGGCCCGCCACGCGCGTTCCCACGCCGTCTCCGGCCCGGCCGCCGGGGGCGCACCGACCGGGCCTCGGCGGCTCGCCGGCCCCGCTCCGCGAACTCCGCGGGCGGTACCGGCGGCGGCGGCCCGGCCGCCACCGGTCGACACCGTGCCCGGCCGGGCCGTACCCGGCTGAGTCGCACCCGTTCGGGCCGCAGCCGGCCGGGCCGTAGCCGTTCGGGCCGTAGCCGGCCGGACCGTAGCCGGCCGGGCCGCAGCCGTTGGGGCCCCCGCGACAGCGGCCGCGCCGGGCCGGGCCCCGTCGGCACCCGCCCGCTGGTCGGAACGCCGATCGACGGGCGACGGACCCGCCGGCGAACCACCCGGCAGCACCACCAACCGCCGACCGGTCGTCGTCATCGGGTTCACCAGCCGACCCCGCACCGCCGAAGTACCGCGAGCATCCATGGTGTGACCTCCCGCCTCACCAGAACAGACGTTCGATCGAACGTCTGAGCGAGTTGTACCTCGCCGGTCCGACAAAAACGCGCGGACACGCTCGAACAGGTGTTTGAGATGGGGGCGGCATCCGGCTACGGTCATGACCATGCCGACGCGCCGTAGTCCCCGTGACACCCGCGGGTACGGACGTCGTATTCACGGGGTGACCGCCCCGCGACGCTCTGCCCGGCACCGACCCACCACCGACGAACCACCGAACAGATGAACTATCCAGGAAGGCCCGTTTGGAGCAGATCGCCGGCCACGCGGCCGGCGACGGATCCTCCGGCCGACGACGAAGGAGCGCGACAGCCATGACCCAGGGGAACGTCCGGAACTTTCCGGACGGGCCGCCGGACGATTCCGGCTTGACCCCCCGCCAGCGCAAGGTGCTCGAGGTGATCCGGCACGCCGTATCCGAGCGTGGCTATCCCCCGAGCGTCCGCGAGATCGGCGAGGCGGTGGGTCTGACCAGTACCAGCAGCGTTGCCCACCAGCTGCGGGTTCTTCAGGAGAAGGGGTTCCTACGCCGCGATCCCCACCGGCCCCGGGCGATGGAGGTACTGCCCGCCCGTCCGGTCGAACCCGTCCGTCGGCGTAAGAGTGCGGGGCGCGCCGATCCGGGCCGGCCCGAGCCGGCCTATGTGCCGGTGGTCGGCCGGATCGCGGCCGGTGGCCCGATCCTGGCCGAACAGGCGATCGAGGACGTCTTCCCGTTGCCGAAGGAGATCGTCGGCGATGGAACGCTGTTCCTGTTGAAGGTCGTGGGCGATTCGATGGTGGGCGCCGCGATCTGTGACGGCGACTGGGTGGTCGTCCGCCAGCAGCCGGTCGCCGACAGCGGTGAGATCGTCGCCGCGATGATCGACGGGGAGGCGACTGTGAAGACGCTGCGCCGGTCCGAGGGGCGGGTCTGGTTGCAGCCGCACAACTCGGCGTACTCCGACATCCCGGCCGGCGACGCGACCATCCTCGGTCGCGTGGTCGCGGTCATGCGACGCATCTGACCGACATCGCCGGCCGTGGGGCTGCCCCCTTCCCCGGGGTCCCGGTAACGTTTCGTCGCTTTGCGTGACATCAATGTAGTGTTGGTGTGTTGGGTTTCAGGCGGTCCTGCGGTGCTCGGTGTGGAGGATGACGAGAGCGGCTTTCGCGACGAGTCCGATCTTCCAGGGGTCGATCGTGATGGTGTGGAGCAGCCGGAAGGTGCCCTTGAGCAGCGCGTTCGCGCGT